>JANQOL010000352.1 GCA_028289675.1 Pirellulaceae bacterium | reverse complement strand
AAACCCAAAGCATTGTCCTGGAGGAACTGGCTCAAGTGGTCGGCCTCCGAAGTGGCAAATCCGACAAACAACACACTGGATTTTCGCTTGCTCAGTGTTTTCAGCCGGCTGAGCACCCTGCCCGTGGCATCGCATTCGGTCGACATGACACAAACTACCACCGCAGTTGCATCGTCGCTAAACGCTCGCTGAAGATCTGGGGTCTGCTCGTTGTCGGTAAACTTAATTTGCTGCCCGACGCTCAATCCGGATTGATCTGCAAACAGTGAAGGGGCATTGGATTGGGACGAGCATCCACACAGCAGCAACAGGGCAGCTAGCGACAGTGCGCCAAAAACCGACGTTGGCAGGCAGTCATTTCGGATAGCGAGCATGGATGTTGTGCCGCCACGCCAACGCGAGTGGCTACCCAGCGATGGTTGACGCTCGCGCGCTAAGCAACGACTAGGATTCCTGAGCGGAGTTCGGCTCATTCGGGGAACTCCGTGATTTCACCGTCGTTCCGAGCGCCCAACAACCACCACAATCGCTGGTCGATCGAGTCGCTTACGAAATGGATGGAACCGTCCCCCATGGCCACATTGACGCCCCCAGTGTGGTAGCTGCTGGGCGTGATGATGTTGTCACCCGTGCCTTCGCCACCGTGATAGTGGCAATTGTGGGAGTTGGGCGAGTAGATGTGCATGAAGGTAGGCGCCGTCAACGTCCAACCAGAAATCCATGCTCGACCTTGGAAGGCTGAATGGAACAGATCCCGGTGCGCGAGTTCGCAGTTGGCGGCAATCTCCGCTTGCGTCCGCGCGTTTTCGGTCGTGTGGTGCGACAGAATTCGCGGGTCAGCGTTCCGAATCGCGTCCAGATCCTGAGCTTGCATGATCAGGCGTTCGGAGATCGCCGTCGTATTCGATAGTCCGTCCGTGACGTCGGCAAAGCGGATGCCTCGTCGTGGATGCCAGGGCACATTGACGGCAGGCGTACCTAGCGATATCACGCCATTGTACGGCGCGTTCGGCGCGCGGCGTTCTCCGGCGAGTCCCTCGGACCATGAAGGCCAACCGGCGTTGCCGGCATAGTTGTCGGATGCTGGATTTGAGCTGCCCATCACGACTGCGTTACTATGCCCGCCAGGATCTGAAGGGCATAGGAACGTCGATATGATGGTACTGGCGGCGGCCGCATTGACGTGGCTGGAACTGATCGATGCATCAAACACGTTGTGGCACGAACCTGCGTCAGCCATTTCAACGCTGAAATTGATCTGGTTGTACAAATTCCCCTGTTCAATCTGCGGCAACAGGTAAGTCAACCAGCTATAGAATCCCGAGGTGCACGTCGCGCCTCCATTCTGACCGCCCCCAGCCATGTTCAAGGGGAAGACCTTGTGCGTGTCGTGGTAGTTGTGCATTGCCAGCCCCAATTGCTTCAGATTGTTGCTGCATTGCATACGTCTAGCCGCTTCCCGCGCCGCCTGGACTGCGGGCAACAGCAATCCAACCAGGATGCCAATGATGGCGATGACTACGAGCAATTCAACCAACGTGAATCCGGCTGTTTTGTTGGAACGAGTCATTGCAATAGCTCTTGAGCTTTCATGGGTCGCCAAGTGTTCGTTTCGGGAAGCACCTGACCAAGTTCACCAAACCAACGACAGTACGACGGCCAGGATTTCTTTGGTCCGCAGACGTCGAACGGCAAATGCGGTAGTATTCGCGGGTGCCAACCCCGCACCGCCGGATTGCGGCCGTGTCACTGCGACGTACAACTCGCAAGCGCTCATCCGTCAAACAGCAAGAATCGCCGCCTGCGCTCCCCGCGCCGGAGCGGCCCTAAGTCCGTAGCTCCATGCACAACTGGAGCGGACTAGCAAAGTGGGGCGGGTGGGCCACGCGGCGGAGCGATCGCCAGATCCGAAAGCTCCCAGGAAACCGCATCTGAGTAGACGATGTGCCGAGCCATTAGCTCAGAATGGTGGTAATCGCCGTCGAGCGTGATTTGTGCGAACACCGTAAACAGCGACTGGCAGACAGAACAACCATCATGGTCATGCTCGTTCTGCGGAGCTTCATCTTGGTCGGCGGCGCCGCTATGGCAGCAGCACGCTTCACAACTGGATGGCGACTGAGTTGTGTGCGCCTGCGACGACCGGGCGTTGACCTCTCCCGCTACGTGGATCCATGCGGGCACGGGACCGAGCAACAATATGGCACTCAGGCAGGCACCTAAGGATCTTCGAACACGGTCAGCCATCGGGTTTGACTTAGTTAACGCAGGCAGAGCAAACAGATTGTTGCTCTAATTACGATGACCCTAACTCTATGGATTGTCAAGAGTTTAAGGGCACGTTTGAGCCCGTGATCCACGTGGAATACCAACGATTTCAAGGGTGATTTGCACCATCGTCGTTCTGCTGAACCCGGATGCTTGACCGAACGTATGATGCCATACATACTCGGACTCCCGGCGGTCACCGTGGCCAGTGGACACCGCAATTCTGTTAGGGCAGCGCTACGGCGTACTTGCCGACCATGTTCCCAACGCCTCGACAACTTGTCTGCTCCATCACCGCGATGGCTTTTGTGTTGGGGCATCTGGGGGCGTTGCTTCATGTCGGCTGTCATTTTCCGGGTGGCCGTGCCGAGCATTCTGTCCAGAAATTGTGCTGCTGTGCAGCGCATCATGGTGCCAACCATCATTGTGGCGACCCTGCTGATCGCGATCGGTCGTCGGAGCGTCCCGAACCTGAACCTGCCGAGCACGACTCTGACAGCTGTGCGATCTGCCAAAGCTACCTGGCTTCGCGAGACGTCACGCTGCCTCCGCCCATCCAATTCGTTAACTCACACGAACTCGTTCAGCCGGTGGTGGGCGCTCCCCAGTTAGGTTGCTCCGCTGAGTCTTTTCTTGGATACTCCGTTCGCGGACCGCCGCAAGCCCTTCCAGCAATCGCTGTCGCGTAAAGGCAGCCCGCACGCCGTCGACTGGTACGCATTCGTTGCCTGCCGGCCAAGT
>JANQOL010000342.1 GCA_028289675.1 Pirellulaceae bacterium | reverse complement strand
CGGGAGATCGACTTGATCGAGGAGGTCGCGCGAATCCATGGATACGATCGTATCCCGGAAGACGTCGCTGTGCCCATCGGAGTCGCCTCGCCGCGTCCCAAAGATCTGGCTTTAGACGAAGCTCGCCGAGCGCTCAGCGCCTACGGTATCGACGAAGCCATGACGGCCAGCGTCGTTGACCAGCGCCTTGACCAGACCGGCAGTCTGTGGACAAGCGGCGACGCACTGGCAACCGATACGTCGATGTTGGAAGGTGCGCGTTTTCTGCGCCGGGCCATCGTCCCTAGTTTGCTGGTTGCTCGCTACAACAACCAGACCCAATCGATCCCCAACGCCCAACTGTACGAAGTTGCCAACGTCTATCTGCCGACGGACAAATCCTCCGCGTTGCCCTCGGAACAGTGCACCCTCGGAATCGTCGTTGGCGACGACTTGCGACTACTCAAGGGAGCCGTCGAAGAGTTGCTAGAACACGTTGTCGGTCGGCGAACTCCGTTGGATTGGCAGCCCTGCTCGCACGACATGTTCGCTGCCGGCAGCGGACAGCAGGTATCTTGTGGCGGTGAGCAGATTGGTTTTACCGGGTTGTTGCACCCGCGGCTCCAACAATCATTTTCGCTGAACCAACCCGTCGCGGTGGCGGAGTTGAATGTGGACGCGTTCGTTGCGCAACTGCAACCGGTTCGTCAGGCCGCAGCGGTCAGCGCTTTTCCGGCCATCACCCGCGATCTAAACTTCATTGTCGATGAGTCGGTCCGGTGGTCTCAATTGTCCGACTGCTGCCAGCAAGATGGCGGCCCGCATTTGCAGCGCGTGGCCTATCAAGAAACGTATCGCGATGCCCAAAAGGATGGCCCGGGGAAGAAACGCTTGCTATTGACGCTACATTTTCAAAGCCTGGAACGCACGCTCACAGGAGACGAAGTCGACCAGAGCGTTCAACAGATAGTTGCCAGCTGCGAGCAAGCGTTCCAGGCTCAGCTGCTGTCATAGCAACCGGGATGAGCGCACCGTCTGAGATGAAGTGCCGAGTCGCATGTCTGGGCCGCAGGCGCTTCAGACACCAGGTTACTTGGCACCTGCCGCAGTCTCTAGCTCGGCCAGCCGTCGCTTTAATTCCGCCAAAGGTTCTAGCCGCTCACTGGCGGTCATGTAGTACCAATAGCCAACCGCCTCGTCCAGTTCCAGGTTCAAGAGCCGTTCGACACTTTGCTGCGTAAACTGGCGATTGAGCAAGAACGGATCGTCCAGCAACTCGACCAAGGACCGCAGTGCCCAGCGCGAATTCTGACGCGACATGGCCTCGGCGGCAACCAAACGAGTGGATTCGAACGGATGCTGTAGCCAGCTCAAGCCGACCGGCTGTTCGAGATCAGGATAGTTCTGCGTCACGAGTTCCGCAGCGTACTCTCGACCGTACCAATCCCGCAGGTAGCGTAGCGTCCATAGTATGTTTCTCTCCAAGTGGCACAGATTGCACGCGTTGGGATGATTCGCATGAATCATGTCTGGCTGCGTGGGGGAGAATATGGTGTGCGTCCGAACCACATCTTGCATGCCTTCGTTGATGCGCGGCATGTGGCAATTCATACACCGGTCGCCCGCGCTTCCTGCTGGATGATGCGTATGCTGTAAGCGAAAATCCGGCTGCCCGTATTGCCGGTGACAGCTGAGGCACGAAGCATCGTCCTGCTCCGGTGTCTTCGGCCAAGTGAGCCCAGTGGCCTGATGAGGGTCATGACAGTGGATGCAGGACAGTTGCGAGTAGCATCCGCCGCGCATAGCGTCGGTGTACTCCGTAGAATTCCAAGTCGACATGCCACCGGCATAGGTTGGACGATTCCCGACATGGCAACGAGCGCAGGCCGCGTTGACATTCTCCGGGGTATTGTGGGTAGCCAGAGTGTGTGGATCTGTGAAAACGAGCAAGTGCGGACTCTGCGGCGCGAACGACGGCGGCGTTTCCGGTTCTCGGACGTGTTCCTGACAGCCCAAATGACAGGC
>JANQOL010000341.1 GCA_028289675.1 Pirellulaceae bacterium | reverse complement strand
CGTGGTTTGCAGTCTGTTGTGGCTACAATTTGCGCCCGAGCTGGATTGGCTGGGCAGTTTAACCAGTGTGCTCGTCTGGTCAGCAGTGATCATTACCGTCGCTTCGGGGGCGGACTATGTCTGGCAGGCCATCAAGATCGGTCGTGGCCAGAGTACGGACGGGTAATTCTCATGGACCCTAACAATCCTCCGGAACTGACGCCAGAAATGCTGGAACAAAACCCCGTGGTGGCCCTCTGCCTCCTGGGGTTCACCCTGTTGTTCATGGCATTCGTATCCGGAACGCTGATCTCCTGGACTTGGTTGGGCTATTGTTCGTGGAAAGGCCAAACCCTGTTGCCGGTGGCCGCCTGGCGGCCAAGAGTTTGGGGGTTGGCCGATTTGCTGGTAGCCTTTGCCGCGTTTGTGCTCTGCCAATCTGTGGTGGCCGCGATCGGCTTTTCTGTGCTGGACATCGACGTCGAAGCCTTGCGAGCCGGCGAAGATCCTCCACTGTCGTTTTCGGCACTGATCAGTGCTAGCTACTTGATGGCATCCGCCCTGACCGTTGGCTGGATCGTGCTGCGTTACCAGGTCGGTGTCAGCCACGTAGGGTTCGGAGTAAGCGGGCTGCCACGCCTGTTGGTCACGGGGTTGGTTGCCGGTCTGGCCTGTTTGCCGTTCATCTACGCGCTAAGTGCCGCGGTCGCCTTGGGCTTTGACACGGAGTACGAGCATCCGATTTTGGACTCCATGCGCGAAACAGGTTCGCTGACGAGTTACTTCCTGGCGCTGTTCGCGGCCGTCGTGGCGGCACCGTTAGCCGAAGAGTTTTTGTTTCGAGTACTGATCCAGGGCTGGCTCCAGTCGATGCCTTTTAGTCGGATCCTGTCGATTCTGTGGGGAGCTTCCGAAAGCCAACGCAACGACGTGCACGACAGAAACCATTACTTCGGACCTGGCTCATCGACGTCGGGTACGTTCGCCACGGCGGACAACACGCCGCTAGCTACCGCGGGCGAAAACGCCCTGCAGCCCTACGCCCCAGTCCGCAATGAATCATTGATGCCTGAAAACGAGGCCGCAAATCTTGCAGGAACAGAACACGTGGGAGCGGACGGCTCCCTGCCCATGCACTCCACGGAGGACCTGGTCACCGACGCCAATGCTCAGCCCGAACACAAGCCGCCGGTATGGCCCGCCATCCTGACCGGAATTCTGTTCGGTTTGGCCCACTGGGGATATGGCCTTAGCTTTGTCCCATTAATTGTGTTTGGCATTCTGCTGGGGTTGCTCTATCGGGCGACCCAGTCGATTTGGCCCTGTGTACTAGTGCACTTCATGCTGAATGCTAGCAGCATGCTGGCACTCGGTATTGGCATTCTGGTCCAGCGGATGACCGAGGCCAATTGAGCCGCCGCGCCGCAGCGCTGCAGTACACCCCGGCCGAATGTTGCGGCCGCTTCGGGATCTCTGTTGTCTCGCTGCCAAGCAAATGCTATCCACTATGGTCGGATATGGTTGGAATCCGTAGGCAAGATTTTGGGGGACGCATTGATGTCGGGTATCACCCTACAACAGTTGGCCGAGATGGTCGGAGGTCAGGTCGTCGGAGACGCTCAGACCACCGTTTTCGAGGCGCTGCCTCTCCAGGACGCTGCGAACGACTGCCTGACACTGATTGACGGCGCTCAAAACGTGTCTCGAGTCAACGCCAGCCAGGCAGTGGCGGTTGTAACTACCGAAGCGTATCCACAATGTGACAAGCCCATGCTGGTCGTAACGGACCTGCATGCCAGTTTTGCGCAGATCAGCCAGATCTTTCGACCACCGCAAGCACTACCAGCCAGCGGCGTTGATGTCAGTGCTAGCGTGGACTCTTCGGCGCGGATCGGACAGGGAGTGTCGATTGGACCGGGAGTCACCATCGGCGCGGATTGCCACGTTGGCGAGGGCTGTGTCCTTCACAGTGGCGTCCATCTTCTGGCCGGTTGCCGACTCGGAAGTGACTGCACGCTGTTTCCCAACGTCACGCTGTATGACAACACACAGTTGGGCGACCGGGTGATTGTCCATGCAGGCTGCGTACTGGGTGCATTTGGATTTGGTTACCAGCAGCGGGATGGATTCCATGTGCGAGGTGCGCAGCTGGGTTGGGTTCAGGTCGAAGACGACTGCGAAATCGGAGCTAACACCACCATCGACCGCGGCACCTACGGCAAGACTCGCATCGGACGGGGTACCAAAATCGACAACTTGGTGCAGATTGGCCACAACTGTCATATCGGGCAACACAATATAATCTGCGCGCAAGTTGGCATTGCCGGTTCATCATCAACCGACGACCACGTTGTTCTCGCCGGGCAAGTAGGTGTCGTTGACCACACCCATGTCGGCGCCCGAGTACGCGTGGGAGCCCAAGCAGGCATCATGCGCGACGTGGAACCCGACCAAACGGTTTTTGGTAGTCCGGCGATTCCCAGAAAAC
>JANQOL010000310.1 GCA_028289675.1 Pirellulaceae bacterium | reverse complement strand
AAACAGGGAAGCTCAACTGGCAAGCCCCAACGAAGTCATGGACGAACTCAGAGCCCAAACTGCTGCTCTATCAAAAAGGAATCCTCGTCGCTTCAACGCGTAATGGGAATCATGGGATTTCAGCCGAAAACGGCTCGGAGCGTTGGCACTATGAATACCCGCGAATCGGTCACGGCGGTAGTTATGAAAAAGTGTTGCATATGCATGATCTCGTCTGGGTTCACACGGCGTCGACCGGTAACACTGGCCAATACGCTTGGGAAGGTCTCGATCCATTGACCGGCGAGATTAAGAAGAAGGTGATCCAGCCGAGGGACTTTCGCTACAAGCACCGCTGCAACTATGACGTTGCCACGCAGCGTTATTTTGTATGTGGCTCAATGGACTTCGCCGATGTCGAGACCGGTGAGTATTCACACTTTACCGCCGCACGGAACTCCTGCCGCACTGGCGGCTCTGTGCCGGCGAACGGTTTGCTATACACGTTTCCACATGCGTGTGGCTGTTTTCCTATGTTGCGTGGATTTCTCGGCCTGGCGGACACAAATGATCCCGAGCTGGTCACAGCGAACACCGCATCATCACGCCTTGAAAAGGGGCCGAGCTTTGGCAAGGCAGTACCTTCAGGAGACGCATCCAAATCGGACTGGCCAACTTATCGCCACGACAATGTACGTAGCGGAAGCGCGACCGTTGCTGGTCCCACAGCACTCAAGGAACTGTGGTCCGCGCAGGTTGCCAGCGATCCGACGACTGCGCCTGAAGAGTGGGATCTAAAAGACGGCGGTCGAATGACCAGTCCGGTAATTGCTGGTGGATTGGCTTACGCCGCCGCGACAGACCAACACCGGTTGTCTGCATTTGACGCGGAGACAGGAAAGTTGCGCTGGCAGTTTGCAGCAGGCGGACGTGTGGATTGCCCGCCAACGATCGACAGTAGTCTCTGCCTGCTCGGTTCGCGCGACGGTTGGGTCTATTGCCTGCGCGCCGATGACGGAACACTTGTCTGGCGTTTCCGGGCGGCACCGGAAGATCGCCGTGTCGTTGCTTACGGTCAGTTGGAATCTCCTTGGCCGGTAGTCGGCGGGGTTCTGGCGTATGACGGACTTGCATACTGCGTTGCAGGACGGCACGAAGGCGCGGATGGCGGAGTTTTTGTCCACGCACTTGAGCCAAAGACAGGCGAACTCGTGTGGGCCAATCGCCCGCGCGATTACACTGGCGTGCCGGACGTCTTAAACGGCGCGGATGGAAACATCCAAATGGCGTCATATACCTTCGACGCCAAGACCGGAGAAAATACCAGTTCCGGCGAAACAAGATTGCGCGGCGGTCGGCTCGGTTTGTTGAACGACGCTTGGTACAAACGGCCAATCGCGATGCGCAAGAGCCTGCAGCTCTGGGCTGGGGGGAACAAAAGAGGCCAAATGTTTACCTTCAGCCCAACGGCAACATGTGGGTATCTAGCATGCAGGAGTGTCAGCGGAGGAGATGGCAAGATGTCGGGCGACGCCACGCTGTTCGCGCTTCCTGAAGATGGCAAACGGTGGCGCATCGACATGCCCAACACGTCGCGAATGAAAGGAATGGTTGTTGCGGGTGATCGGCTCTACGTCGCGGGGAAGCTTCAATCCGGAGGCAAACTGACAAACGTAGTGCGTGCCTATTCGATGGAAGGTGGAAAAATG
>JANQOL010000298.1 GCA_028289675.1 Pirellulaceae bacterium | reverse complement strand
ACTTGGCTCATCGAATTCGTGGAATTGGCCGGCGGAGGCCTAATGGTGATCGATGGTTTACGGTGCACGCTGCAACAGGCGGACTTTCAACCACTGCAGCAAATTTTGCCGGTGCGATGGAACGGTGAAAGGAGTACCGCACTCGCCAAACGAGTTCGCCTGACGCCGGAAGGACGCGAGCTGAACGCACTACAGATCGGCGACGATTCCACCGAACCGCACATCGGAAATCAAATCGTCTGGAACGCTTTGCCCAGTCTTCAATTCGTCAGTCCCGTCGAGGCGCTGCCGGGCAGTCAAGTATTGCTTACCGCGGACAACGATCGTCGGTCGTCGCCCTTGCTAGTTTCGCGGCCCTATGGTGCCGGCCGCGTTTTGTATTGGGCCACCGATGAAACTTGGAAGTGGCGCTACAAGGTCGCGGACAAAATCCACAGTCAGCTGTGGAACCAGTTGGCTCGTTGGTCGATGCGAACGCCCTTCAGCATGCAGGGTGATTATCTGTCGCTCGATTCGGGCGATCCGAGCTACCGACTGGGACAGACCATTGAGATTCGTTGCGAGCTGCGGAATGCCGACGGCAGCCCGGCAAGTGTGCCGTCCGTGTCGGCGATCCTTCAAGACGACCAACAAACTGTCAACAGGATTACGTTGTTGGAAGACAGTCACCGGCCGGGCACCTACCGCGGAACAACGAACAGCCTACCAGCAGGTAACTATCGCGTGCGGATCGAAGCCAGTGGTTTCCCCGAACATGCGCTGGATCTGGAGTCCGAATTCAACGTGATTGGCACAGCGCCCAATGAACTCTTGGTCTCGGGATGCAACGTCGAAGATTTGCAGCAGATTTGTCGGAGCACCCAAGGCGCTTTCGTCACCGAAGCGGATTCGACCGCAATCGTTGAGCAAATCTTGCCACGAAGTGGCGGAAGCATCGAACGATCTACTACGATGATATGGCAATCCTACTGGTGGTTCTTGACGGCCATGAGTCTGCTGATCACGGAGTGGTGGCTGCGGAAGCGAGCTGGACTCTGGTAGGTTGTTTCGCTGAGTACAACAAGTCGTGATGAGCAACGAAATCCAAGTGGACACGAATGCAGGCAATCAGCCGCGATTTGAACCCGGCGGTTTAGCTGACGTGACGCGCGCGCGACTGCTACAGTTCCGGCAACGACGCGTTTGGCTGGCTGCCATACGAGGGTTCGTCATCGCCGCGCTGGTGATGGTGGCCGCGTCTGCCTTGGCCATTGTGTTAGACGCGTTCGTGGATAGCCAAACGATACGCTGGCTATGCTGCCTCGGAATCTATGCCGGCACTGGGGCTGTCATGTTCGCACTCTGTGTGCGTCCCGCCCTGGCACCCATACGGTGGCAATCCGAGGCGGCGCACTTTGAAGCGCTGGACCCCAGACTGCGCGAACGATTGTTGTCCGCTGTTGAGCTCGCCGATAGCCATGGACCAGGCAACGATTCGAGACAGTTTCGTCGTCACTTGCAACGGCAAGTCGCCGGCCTGATCGAGGGTGCCGATGTGCGGCGGCTGCTGCCTGCTCAATTGATTCACCGGTGGCTGTGGTACGGCGGGATCACCCTCGGCGCAGTCTTGGTGTTGTGCTTCCTACCAAATCTGAGATTGCCACATCGCTTGGCCCGAGCTTGGTTTCCAGCGGCCGATCTGGGACGCGTAACTCGGGTGGCCATCACATTGCAGCAGCCGACACCCCATTCCCAAACCATTCCACTGGGCGACATTCTGGCGGTGGTCGCCACGGTGGAAGGTCCTGAGCAAGATCGCGCAGTGCATCTCGAAGTCCGCTCGCCCGAGGGGCTGGAACGTGTTCCCATGTCGCGCGACACCTCGCACCGGGCGCAGAGTGGCAGCACATCCGGTCATGCCTTGGTGACATATTCAGGTACCTTGGCCGCCCACTACAGCGACATCGACTACCGCGTTGCCGCCGATGGCGCCACCACGCCCTGGTACCATCTACGAGCGCAACCGCGACCTCAAGTGACCGGATTTCACATTCGACAAACACCGCCCGACTACGCGGCCGCCGAACCGGTGGATTTCCATCAAGAGCATGGTAATCTCGAGGCGTTGATCGGCAGCACAATTCAATTGAGCTTGGACGTAAATCAAGCCGTCGACTTGGCGGAATTGCGATGGCAGGAACCCAATGAAAACGGGCCCTTGAGGATGCCACTGAAGTGGGAACCAGCACTCAAGCGTCATCTGTGCGAGTTTCCCGTTCTGGCTTCCGGCAGCTACCAAATCTTCTTGCGATCCAAAGAGACAGGTTTCACCAACAAATTCAGTCCGGCCTACCAGCTGAACGCGTTGCCCGACGAACCACCATCGGTTGTCTGGTCAAAGCCGACCGCACCCATCATCACCGCCACCCATGCGGACTTGCTCGAGTTGGCGGTCCGCGTCAACGACGAAATGAGCTTGGATCAGCTGAAGCAGCTGACGCGGAGTGATGATGGCAGCTGGCACACTACGGGCTTGAGCCGGGCCAATGCAGCTGGGTCGGAGTTTGAGTGGACCATCGACTTGCTCGATTTTCACTTGCAACCCGGCGACAGCCTGGAAGTCAAAATCCAGGCCCAAGATCGGCTCGGCAACCGGTCGGAGACGGCCGCCTTGCGCGTCTTGATCTCATCGGCGAAGCTCGTGGCTTCGGCCAGTGCGGCGGAGCAGTCGCGGCTGGAACTGGCCGACAAATTGGAATCACTGAGCCACCGCCTGCGGCAAACGCTTGGGCAGTCTCAGCCCGACATCAAAGACGAACCCGTTGCCCCCGGTCCGATCAGCTCAAAGACGCTGTTATCAGTCACCAATGTCGTGGATGCTGCTAGTGGAGAATTGTTGTCCCTCATCACCCAACAGTTGCAGACCAGTACCAGCGCTGTCGATCGGCTCGAA
>JANQOL010000250.1 GCA_028289675.1 Pirellulaceae bacterium | reverse complement strand
GAGTTTTACGGCAGCGAGCAGCCACTGAATTATCTGAAGTCCCCACCGGGCGTTGGCCGTGCGACCCAAGCGGCCACGATTGATTCGTTGACGCGGTTGAACCAGTTGTATCACGCACAGGTCACCGATCCGGAGATCATCACCCGCATCAACCAGTACGAGTTGGCCTTTCAAATGCAGACCAGCGTGCCCGATTTAGCCAACTTCGCCGCGGAATCCGCTACCACGCGACGACTGTATGGTGTGGACGATAAGCCAGATGGGAGTTTCGCTTCGAATTGCCTGATGGCTCGACGCATGGCAGAGCGCGGTGTCCGATTCATCCAGCTGTACCATACTGGCTGGGATCACCACAGCAGCGTCGTCAAGAACATGAAGTCCAGTACAAGCCAAGTCGACCGAGGCTGCGCTGCGTTGCTTGCCGATTTAAAGCAGCGGGGCATGCTTGACGACACCTTAGTCATCTGGGGCGGCGAATTCGGCCGGACGCCCATGTCGCAGGGCGGCAGCGGCCGAGACCATCACACCAAGAGCGGAGCCTTGTGGATGGCAGGCGGCGGCGTGAAAGCCGGCAGCAGCTACGGCGTGACCGACGACTTTGGCTTCACGGCCGCCGAACAACCCTTCCATGTCCACGACTTTCACGCCACGGTGTTGCACTTGCTAGGCATTCATCACAAGCGGCTGACCTATCGCTACAAAGGCTTCGACTTCCGGCTAACCAACGTCCACGGCAACGTCATCCACGACGTGCTGGCCTAAATTCACTCTCGAACGCCGCCTCGGGCAACGAAAAATGTTTCCCGCTTACTTTTGCCAATCAAGTCAGTCAAAAGGTGTCAGTTCCGGATAAACAGTAGAATGGCCGCGGTGACAGTGCGCGATTCTGCTCTTGCAGTGACCGATTTCCGCAACCGTGTTCAATCACGCAAAATGTTTCGCGGAAGCCGGTCTTGCAAAATCGCAGCGCCAGGGAATGGAGCAGGTGGGAGGATATGAATTCAGTACATCCGGCGCATGGTCGAAGGGGCATGACCTGCTTCGCTTCAATGCTCATTATCTCGACCATGGCGGTCTCCAACGGGGTGGGACAGGATCGACTGGTTGATCATTTTCCACAAGCTGCTCGATCGGGTTGCATCGCGTGTCACGGCGGAATCGAGCCGATACGCGAAATTGGTTCGGAGATGCTTCGCCAAATCATGGCTCGTGGCGAAGCCGCTGGTGATCCGGCCGGATGCGTGGTTTGTCACAACGGTGATCCAACTGAGACGAAGGACAAGGCAATCGCACATGGAGGGGAGGACTTCTATTCGGATCCGGGAAGCCCTTGGGTGAATGCGGAGACCTGTGGGCAGTGTCATCAAGAGCAGGTCAACATCCAGTGGCAAAGCTTGATGATGACCGAGGCCGGCAAGACTCAGGGAACCTGTTGGTCCTTCGGCGCGCTCACCGGCTACGAGCACAAGTACGCAAACTACGCGGTGCAGAATCCTGAAGATCCCGAATCACGCCTGGGGACAGCGACTTATCGTGAGTACATGGAGCGGCTTCGAAAATTGGAGCCCGACGTCTTTGTCGACCAACACGAGGCCATGCCCGACGCGTTGAGCTTCGACGAACTGCACCAACTCGAAGACAATCCGGGGCTGGCGGCGTTCACCTACATCCGCCAGGAATGCAATCGTTGCCATCACGCGGTCAAGGGCCGATCACGGCGTGGAGACTTTCGCGGTATGGGGTGCTCATCGTGCCATATTCCCTACAGCAACGAAGGGTTCTATGAAGGCAATGACACTGCGATTCCGACCGACGAACCGGCGCATCTGCTAACACACCAGATTCAGGGCACACGCGAAGCGACTGTGACCGTGAACGAAGTCAGTTATCACGGGCTTGCGGTCGAAACCTGCACCACCTGCCACAATCGGGGGAAGCGTGTAGGCGTTTCTTTTCAAGGATTGATGGAGACACCTTACACGTCGCCGTTTAGTCAAACAGGCGAAGGCACTCCCGACTTGCACTCCAAGCATTACATCGCGATGGAGCAGGACATCCACTACCAGAAAGGAATGAAGTGTCAGGACTGCCACACTTCGATTGATGTCCATGGCGACGGATTTCTCAACCCCACCACGCTCGCCGCCGTCCAGATCGAGTGTTCTGACTGCCATGGGACACCGGACAAGTACCCTTGGGAATTGCCCATCGGCTACATGGACGAGTTTGCGATGGTGCCCGCGGATGGGCAACCGCGCGGAGTCACGCAGAACCAGTTACCGCATACTTGGGCCGGATACGAACATGACAAGCAAGAAGGTTACTTGCTGACCGCTCGGGGAAACCCCTATGAAAACGTTGTTCGTAGCGGCGATGAGGTGGTCGTTTACACCGCCGAGGGCAAAGACCTGCGACTGAAACCCTTGAAGAAACTCGTGGAAGAAAAGGCCATCAGTACACGCGGTATGGTCGCAATGCTGGGTGTCACGAAACATCTTAATCGAATGGAGTGCTATACATGCCATGCCAGCTGGACACCGCAGTGCTATGGCTGTCATGTCAAAGTCGATTACAGCCAGAAGGACCGTTGTCCCGAGTGCAACGAATCCAAGGTTGGTTTTGACTGGGTTGCCGCAGGGCGAAAACACATGGAACCCGAGTTCCGAACCACCAAGGGCGAGGCTCAATTCGAAACGATGATCCCAGGCAAGGTCACCGAGAGCCGTAGCTACCTGCGTTGGGAGCAACCGATGCTGGGGGTCAACGGCGAAGGTCGAGTTACCCCGCTCGCACCCGGTTGCCAACCATCCGTGACTATCATCGGTGCCGATGGAAAAGCGATCCTGACGAATCATATTTTCAGAACCCCTGGCGGCACTGAGGGTAGCGACGAGCATGGGCAGTTGGCGATCGACATGAGTCCCACTCAGCCGCACACCATGACGAAGAACGCACGGACCTGCGAATCGTGTCACGCGAGCGACAAGGCGTTGGGGCTCGGCATCGAAGGAACGCGGCCATGGAACGAACCGCATTACGCGGATCTCGAAACGGCTCAGGGTACGCTGCTCTCAAAACGCGCGCAGCCCCAACAGTTTGCGATTGAGAACCTCGACCACGATTGGTCTCAGATTGTCGATCGCGAGGGAAACCAGTTGGCGACGGTCGGGCACCATTGGAAACTCTCGCGGGCGCTGAACAAAGACGAAATCGAACACATGGATCGCTTGGGTACCTGCACTGCTTGCCACCAAGAGATCCCCGAGAACTCGGCGGCGATCAACCTGTTGCATCATCTGGCAGAGTTCTCGGGGCAAGTGCCGAAGACCAACCAACAACATGCCGGACTCATCCACAAGATCGTGCTTACCTCGGCCTGGGGCCAGATCATCGGGGGTGCAGCAGCACTACTCTTGGCGATTCTGGCGGGTTTTGCATGGCGCCGACGGCGAAACGCCGTTCGAACGAATGCAACTTCACAGTCGGCACGCCCGTAAATCTACGCATTCAGAACAGAGATAGCGTTTCACCGCCGTTGCGGGTGCCCAAGGCCTGCCAAATCGCGGGTTCTATTTCATTGTTGATGAACTGTACGGAGCCATCCCCCATGCACCCGTAGACGCCGCCCGCGTGGAGGCTGCTTGGTGCCAGAAGTGCATCAACCATAGAGCCACGGTTTGAGCAATTGCGTGGCTGTTTCGGGAAGACGCAGTTAATACGCGTAATCCCCAATGATGCGTGGATCCAGTTCGAGCCTAAACCTGGACCTAGGTTCGAAAGCGCCGTTGGCGTCGCGAAACAGTCTGCGGCAAAGGTGTCCAACTCGCCAGGCATATCATAACTGCGTGGAGTCTTGTAGGTGGATGCGGTCACGTTTGGGCTTGCGACCCCATCAGAGTATTCGATGTACGCAGCAGATTCAGTCACAGCGAGAGTGTTTGAAAGTCCATCTGAGACGTCCTTACTTCCAATTCTCCGCGACTCCAGCAACGACCCCCCATAAATAATTCCGTTGTGATTGGGCGAAGGACTGCCGCCGCTGACTCCAATGTAGTTTGTACTGTATGTGTTGACATCAGAATTTGTGAATGGATCTGTCGGGCAGATGATCACTCTTGGCGGTGGTGTGCACCAAGATTCGCTGATCTGCTCCATTGCTCTCGTCGAAAAATCAATTTGGTTGTAGCGAGAGGATTCTTCTAGAAACGGGAGCAGCCGAACATGAAAGGAGAAGCCGCTACCATTGCCTCGAGGAAACTGACGATAAGTTGCCTCGTAGTTCGACAGAGCAACCCCAACCTGACGTAGGTTGTTTGAGCAACTGATTTTTCTACCGGATTCGCGCGCTGCAAATACGGCCATAAGCAGCAGCGACATCAAGATCGAAATAATCACGATAGCCGCAAGCAATTCAGTCGTCGTTAGACCGTTTCGAAGTCGCACAAATATTTCTCCCTGAAGAACGGCGTTGGGCAATGCCCAACGCCGGCAGCTGGCTACAAAGGGATTACTGTGCTTTGAATGAAATTGTGTGAGTTTCCATAATGTCGTCGGTGCTTAGGTCTGTCAGTTCGACCGTCGCTGACCTAGTCCCACTGCCAGTGAAAGGAAGCCACTTGTTGCCAGTCGTGCCACCTTGGAACGGCGGGGAAACAGTCCCTGACCAGACTGCGTCTCCATCATCTTCGGTGGAGGTTCCAGATACGGCGCTAGTTTCAGTTCCTCCCCCCGCCGACGTCTGGGTGATCCTGCATTCCCATTGCTGGCCTTCATGATCTGTTTCGCCATTACAAGAAATAGAAGAATCGTTCATGTACGGCCCAGAGCCAGAGGCCGGAGAATCAATGGTCCAGTCGCCCGCAAGCAACGCAGTGTTTGGCCCGAGCGATAAAGGAATTGCAGCAAGAATGGAAAGTAATGAGAGTTTCATCCGGTCACCTCTTTCAATGAAGATTCGAAACGTGCAAGCATTAGCAAATTGCTTTACCCTTTTCGTTCTAACCCTCCTCAAGTCACAGTCAACGTTTTTTTTGGGGGGGAGGGAGTGCGTCTCTCGTCACCCCACCTAAGTACGTGTTTTCGTTCGACGTAAAGTGTTGAGCGCGAGTGGTTTGCACAATGCTTGCCGTCGTCTTCAGACGTGGTGAAGTTTCAGTTAATCTACATTCCGTTGTCGTGCAGATTGCCAGCCTTATACTTGGGTCGTGGATACGCCACGTTTGGCACGTTGTCGTTCCATTATTCGTCTCCGCGAGTATCGTCTTTGGGCTTCTCTACGTGCTTCCCCACAGTTTTGAGCTGGACTTCCGTGGACTGCTTCAATTCGCACCAGACGCAGGCTACCTTGCAGTCGCGAACAG
>JANQOL010000245.1 GCA_028289675.1 Pirellulaceae bacterium | reverse complement strand
CGCCAGCTACCCCGACGCGGCGGCCCTTGCTCGTGCGGCAACCTTTCCCAGGCCGGAGTCGTCGGATCGAATGTTCGCGGAGCACTCTGTCGCGACTCGCTGCTAACGGCTGCTGGAATCGGAATCTGTGCGCGCAGCGGAATGCCAAAGCCAAACGTCACGGCGCGGCGGTCGAGCGGCCTGGCATCCTGTCGGCCAGCGCGACGAACCGGGGTCGACCGTGCACTTGTCGAATCCAAGCCCGCTGGCAAAGCAGATGAAACTGCTCGCGGAGCGTTACTCGGCGCCGTCGAGGATGCTGGCCTCGGGGCGCTCGCTGTCTCGTTGGAGAACGCTTGCACGGTCGCTTGCGCGGCCGCGGCCGCGCCGGCGGCACTAGCCATGTTGACCGCGGCCTGCAATCCACCAGCGGCGGCCAGCGCAAACCCCGCGGAAGCATCTAACCCAAGCGAAGCA
Source organism: Pirellulaceae bacterium (assembly GCA_028289675.1). Taxonomy (GTDB): domain Bacteria; phylum Planctomycetota; class Planctomycetia; order Pirellulales; family Pirellulaceae; genus Aureliella. Next base: position 2,756 of record JANQOL010000245.1, on the reverse strand, counting down.
TCCACGCTCATATCCAGTCCGAACGATGCTTCCAGCGACACATCGATGTCAGCCGCGATCCCCACTTGAACTCCCAACCCTACATGCGCGCTCAGTTCGGCGCTAAAGCCGACTTGCACGCCGGCTTCCAAAGCAAGACCGGCGCCCAAATCGACGTCCAAACCGCGCCAAGCGTCCGGACTGAGGCCCATACGGGCGGCAAACTCCGGTGGTGTTTCACCCTCGATCGCCGGCGCCGTTTGGTCCGCCGATGATGCCGCGGCGTTTGGGGACGAGTTGCCTGCGGTCGACGACGATGGGTCTCCCGGCGCTGGAGATCCTGCCCGCGCATCCTCTTCGTCATCGAATTGAAACTCGATGTTCTGTTGCTTGATGGTGATCGTCGCCTTGGCCCGCAAGGGGACGCCGTTGGCAGCAAAGTGATCGAACTCCATATCGATGTCTTCCACCAGGCCGACGATGATCAAGTTGCCCCATTGAAAACACAACTTGGGCGGCCGCGCTTGAGCACGACCACGTTGCCGTTTTGGCTTAATGAACCGCTCGATGACCGCTGTGCGTTCCAAGACCGACCGCGGATTATCCGTCGTGCCCTCGTCGGCAGTATCAAACACCAGATCGAGAGTCATCGAGTTGGAGCTGGCACCGACGTATTGGCGTGTTTGACGACCATGAGCGCGTCCACCCTCAATGCGGTTGACCAACTTGAGCCGTAGCGATTCCGGATTGAATTGAACCGGGACTTCCGTGCCGTCCACGGGCGTACTTTGGCGATTGCTGCGAACTTCCTTGATCGTCGCCTTTTCCAGTTGACTCATAACGCGTTCTCCAGACGCAGACCTTCATGGGTGATATGCAGTTCCTCGATGGCGACATCACCGGATTGGCCGTTCAGTTTTGGTCCAATGATCTTGCTGGGAATTCCGCGGATGAAGCCCCAAGTGGCCACCACATTTTCGTGTTCGCTCATCACTTCGATGATGCCGTCGTAGCGAACGACGGGCCGCTGGCCGGAAACGATGGACTGCATCCAACCCCACAACTGAGAGTTCACAGCCCCTTGGCTGCCGTGGAACATGCCGCGTTTGAGGACGATCGGAGAATATTTGGCGCGGCCCACGCGGCGAATCACACCCTCATTGCGCCCACCCTCAAGCAGCTCTTTGACATCCATTTCCACTTCCAAACCCGTACACTCTTGAAACGCCCCATCGCCCAACGGTGTGCCCGAAAAGTCGGCCGCCGGAGGCTGACTGAGCGTCGCGCCCGAAATCACGTTGGCGCTCTGCAACAGTCGGATTCGAAACAAGAATGTGCGTAGCAAACGATCGGGCATGCCCTACTCCTCCACCACCAACGCACCGTCGGGAGTGCGACTGATTTTCAGCACAATGAACTCAAGAGGTTCGGTGGGCGCAATACCGATATGGACGATCAACTGACCCCGCTCGCGAACGTAATCGGGATTCAAATGCTCGTCGCACTTCACAAAAAAGGCCTCGGTTTCGTTGGCTCCGCGGAAGGCCCCCGCTCGAAACAACTGGCGCAGGTAGTTGGTAATGACGAATCGCACCTCGCTCCACAGCGCGGGCGTATTCGGTTCAAAAACCATCCATTGCATTTGACGCTTGAGAACGCGGTGCAGCATGATCAGCAGACGCCGCACGGATAGTTGGCGAAATCGAGGGTCGCCTGACAGCGTGCGCGCGGCCGTCAAACGGACACCATCCGGCTCCCGTAGGTAAACGTTGATGCCTTCCGGATGCAGAATACTGCGAGAATCCGGCGTCACGGTATCTTCCACGGCGATCACTCCCGCGGCCAGCTGATTGGCAGGGCCATGAGAGACACCGAAAGCCAGTTCTTGCGCGGCGATCATACCCGCCGCGTACGCGGACGGATTCACCTCCACCGTGTTCGCGCGTGCGTCATCCGTGCGGCTAGCGCGCAGCCAAGGGTGGTAGGCGGCAGCGAAACTGGAACGAAAATTGCCTCGCCAACGAAGCTGTTGCCGATGTGTCAAATTAGGTGGCACATCCAGCAAGACGACGAACCGCCGCTGTTGCTCAGCCAAGTCAACCAGTTGCCGTTGCAGCTGCACGATCTGATTCAAATCACTGGGCAAGTTGGGGTCCAAGCTGAGCCCAGCCAGATCCTGGTGAGCCGGCGACTGCTCGTCGATCGACGGGGACGCTGGTAGGCACGGTTCGAACTGGGCGCCGACTCGCGGAGGTTCGTCCATGATGTTCTCGACGGGCTGCAGTGGTGCTGGCGAGTACAAATCCGGTACGACCACGGTGGCCAGATCATCCAGATGCATCAAGGCATGAACTCCGTCGCCGGGGCGCGGGTTGCCAAGCCTCCACTGGGAATCGAAAAAATCGCTAGGAACGACATCCTGATATCGATCCTGGCCCTCAGCAAACTTGGCCCTCGCCATCAAGCCGCTCGACGAGTTAGCTGGCAGCCGAAAATCGATGGGTAAGATCGATCGCGACGACCAACTTGGGTGGACGTCTACCAGCCGCGAGTCCGAGCGTAGGACTCGGGCCAGCCAACGAGGATGCTGTGGCGATAGCCCAATATCGGGATGTTCTTCGACGATACCCTCAGCATCGCTGACTGTAACGGACGCGAGAACAAGCTCGGCTCGGAGCGGATGATCGGGTAAGGCGTGCCCAGTTTCTTTTCCTTTACGGAATCTTGCAGCAGTTTATTATCCTTTCCGTTGTGGAACTGAGTTGGATCCAAAAATG
>JANQOL010000237.1 GCA_028289675.1 Pirellulaceae bacterium | reverse complement strand
ATGCTCGACCAACCGGGCAAGATCAATCTTACGGTTGTAACCGCGGGACACATCGTCAGCACTCCGCGGATGCTGAAGGCCGCGGATGCTTTTTGTGAGGCTGGGCACAGAGTTCACATGGTCAGTTCGGAACATGTTGATTGGTGCATCAAAGCAGGAAATCAAGTTAAAAGTGTGCGGCCATGGTCCCATGCCTCAGTCAATTGGAGCAATACATCAAGTCGCCTGTATCGTATCTCGCGCTGGCGGCACAAAATAGCTCGAACGCTTGCAAGCGTACTCCCCGAGAGTGCGATTTCCCTATCGTTGGCTGCCAATGCAACATGTCGTGTGGCACCAGAACTCATCAGGAAGACTACCGAACGCCCGGCCGACTTTATTTATGCAGGCACCGCAGGTGGTGTTGCCGTCGCCGCGCTGGCCGCACGCAAAATGAACGTGCCATTCGCAGTTGATCTGGAGGACTTGCACACTGCGGAGCGACCTCCGAGCACAAGAGCAAGGACGTCGCATCGTTTAATGTACCGGGTTGAACGCGAAGTCCTGCACGAGGCTGCCTTTTGTTCGACCAGCAGCAAGCCCATCGCCACTGCCTTGGAACAACAGTACGGCATCCAGCCAGCCGTAATCCACAATGTGTCCTCACTACCCACTGAATTGCCCAACCTCTCGAAACAGGACTCCGGCAAGCTGCGGGTGATCTGGTTTAGCCAGCAAATCGGACCAGGGCGAGGTTTGGAAGACTTGGTGCCGATGTGCAAGAGAATTGGGCGCCCGTTACATATTGGCTTGCTTGGATCGCGGACACAATTCAGCGACCATCTCGCTGACGAAATCGAACACACTTCACCGAACGTTCGGGTTGAGTTCTTGCCACATTGCTCGCCCGACGAGATGGTTGAAGTCTGTCGCCAATGGGATGTTGGTTTGGCACTCGAACCTGGGTTCTCCCCAAACAACTCGTTTGCCTTGTCGAACAAGATGACCACTTACATGACTTGCGGACTGGCAATTGCCGCGACGGAGACGGCAGGTCAACGGGAACCAGCCAACGAGTTGGGACCAGGAGTCTTTTATTACCAGCCCAGAGACGCTGCGGCGCTAGCGGATGGTTTGCGACATTGGGCGGATGACAAGGTCGCTCTATTACAAGCAAAACGAGCGAGTTGGGAAGCCGCGGTCAAACGATGGAATTGGGACCATCCCTTAGAGAAGGGAGCTTTGGTCGACGCGGTGGCTCGAGTGGTTGGACGTCAACAAACGATATGCGCATCCTGCTAACGGTCGATCCAGAAATTCCCGTTCCGCCGATCTTGTATGGCGGGATCGAACGAATTGTTGCCGGTTTAATTGAGCAATTACATGAAACGGGCTACACAGTGGGACTGGTGGCGCATCCAGAGTCGACGATCGAGGTAAGCACGTTCTTCCCGTGGCCTGGAAGCCGATCCCGCAGCCACTCGGACACGGCACGCAACGCATGGGCCCTGCGGCAGGCTGTGAAGCGCTTTCAACCGGATGTTTTACACAGCTTTTCTCGCCTAGCCTACTTGGCGACAGTGCTGCCAACTCGTCTTCCAAAGATCATGTCCTATCAGCGCGAGCCTTCACGTCGCACTGTCTCTTGGGCGAATCGTCTAGCGCGTGGAACCCTGAAGTTCACCGGATGTAGCGAGTATATATGCCAACTTGGACGTAGGGCTGGTGGGAAGTGGACGGGGATCCACAATTTCGTCGACTTGGACAAGTTTACGTTCGTACGAGATGTTTGTGCGGATGCTCCACTGGTTTTTCTAAGCCGCGTCGAGTCGATCAAGGGGCCACATCTGGCGATGCAAGTTGCCAAGCGAGCCAACCGGCGGTTGATCATCGCGGGAAATCATAGTGCCACGCCGGATGAGGCTAGATATTGGCAAGCAGAAGTTGAGCCGCACATCGGTCGCGATGGAATCAACTATGTCGGACCAGTTAAT
>JANQOL010000211.1 GCA_028289675.1 Pirellulaceae bacterium | reverse complement strand
TCATGTTCATGTTGACGGCGATGCCACAGGCTTCCAAGGTCTGTTCAGCCTGTTTGCCGGTTTGACCGATACTGGTGACATCGACCAGCATCAAATGATTGTCCGTACCGCCACTGATCAATCTCAGGCCCTCGCTCTTGAGGGCTTCAGCTAGAGTCTTGGCGTTTTCGACCACGGCAGCGCCGTAGCGCCGAAACTCGGGTTGCAGCGCCTCTCCCAAACAAATGGCCTTGCCAGCCACCACGTGCATCAAAGGCCCTCCTTGGAGACCCGGGAAGACGGCACTGTTGACCGGTTTAATCAGTTCCTTTTTGCACATGACTAAACCTGCGCGAGGGCCGCGCAACGTCTTATGCGTGGTCGTACATACGTAGTCCGCTACCGGCGCGGGGTTGTCGTGCACGCCGGCAGCCACCAATCCAGCGTAGTGGGCCATGTCGACCATCAACTTGGCGCCACACTGTTGAGCGATATCCGCAAAACGGGCGTGTTCGATTTCACGAGGATACGCACTAGCGCCCGCCACGATCAACTTGGGCTGATGCTCCTTCGCCAGCCGGGCAACCTGGTCGAAATCCAGGCGATGCGTTTCGGAGTCGACGCCATAGGCCACAAAATTGTAGAGCTTGCCGGAAATGTTCAACCGCATGCCGTGCGTCAAATGCCCTCCTTGAGCCAGGTCCAAGCCGAGCACGGTGTCTCCGGGCTCAAGCGCGGAAACATAGACGGCCGTGTTGGCCTGCGATCCACTGTGAGCTTGTACGTTGGCCGCCTCGGCTCCAAACAACTCACAAGCGCGGTCGATGGCTAGTCGCTCGATGGTGTCCACATGTTCGCACCCGCCGTAATAGCGCCTGCCCGGATAACCTTCCGCGTATTTGTTCGTCAGTGCGCTGCCCACCGCCTGCATGACGGCCGGGGACGTGTAATTCTCACTGGCGATCAGCTCGAGGCCGTCCTGCTGGCGCTGGTTCTCAGCGTCGATGGCTGCCCACACTTCGGGGTCCTGAGCGGCGACAATATTCATGATTTTGGCTGCCGAAAAAGAAAGATTGGTGATTTAGGTACGAAGGACCCACCTGATTAGCTCCGGGTCCTTTAGATTGTCGACCCGCAGGTAAAGATCGTCAACGTCCGCCCGCCAACCTATTCCTCGCTCATCAGCCTATTTAGGATGGACCGTGCATCCGCCTGCTCGCCTACGTGAGGCGGTGTGCAGTGCACTCCCAAGCGCCATTGCAGTTCACCAGTTCTCCGTAGCTGGCCAGCGGTTCGCTCCCCGGTTTAGTAGATCTAGAGTTCAGCGTCATCGAGTTCAATGTGGTAGAGCCTCCCGAATCCAAGATTATAGAACTGGACCAGGTCACCAAGGTGTACGGTGGCTGGCGTACCGCCCTGGATGCCGTCTCGCTCACCGTGGGACCGGGGATTACCGGTCTGTTAGGACCCAACGGTTCGGGTAAGAGCACGATGATCAAGTCGCTGTTGGGACTGCTCAAGTTTCAGTCGGGTACCTCCCGCGTGTTGGGGTTGCAGATACCGGATCAAAATCGGCAAATTCGCGATGTGGTGGGCTACTTGCCCGAAGACGATTGCTTTATCGCCGGTCTATCGGGCATCGAGTCCATTCGCTTCATGGCCGAGTTATCGGGCATGCAGCCGGCTGAGGCATTACGTCGAGGTCACGAAGCGCTGGACTTCGCGGACATTCATCAAGAGCGCTATCGCAACGTGGAAACTTACTCCACTGGTATGCGGCAGAAGCTGAAGTTTGCACAGGCCATCGTGCACGATCCCCAGCTGTTGATCCTGGACGAACCGACGACTGGACTCGACCCAGAACAGCGGACGCTGATGCTGCGCAAGATCAAAAATCTCTCGCAGAAGCACGGCAAGTCGATCTTGATCAGCACGCACATTTTGCACGACGTACGGACGGTATGCGATCAAGTTGTCATCATGGCCCACGGCAAGATTCGGTTGGTGGACAGCTTGGAGAATCTCAGCCGGCCAGCTCAGGCGGGCATGCTAGTTGGCGTCAATGAAGGCACGGACAAGACCGTGGACGATCCCTATCCCGAAGCCAGACAGCTGGTCGAACAGCTCGCTGCCCAAGGTACGCGCGCGGAAATCAAAGATCGAGGATACGTGTGGGTGTTCGATGTGACCGCCGAACGCAGCCAATTGATCTGGGACGCGGCCGAGGCGGCAGGAATCCACATTGGATTCCTGAGTAGCGCGAAAAATTCGTTGGAGGAAATTTTCTTCCACACCGTCAAGGAGGCTCAGCATGCCACTGCATGACGTGGGCTATCGCTCGTGGGAGGGTGCCAAGACCTGGTTGGGCAGCCGCTGGTTGGTCGTTACGACCACGGGTATCAAACTGGCCTTCCGTTCCAGCTGGTTGTCTCGCGCGTTGGTCCTGTCCTGGTTGCCGGCACTGATTTTGGGTGTCTTGTTCTTCTTCTACGAGCAATCGATCACCGTGCCCGACTACCGGCGACCGATCAGTGGGTTGGTGGCCGCCTCGGGGAGTTCGTCCGAGATCGTTCGCGCGGCTCTGCAGAATCCCGGCGAGGTGCGGCACGAGGTTTGGTCGTCGCTGCTATTGGTGTTCTTTCGCTACCCGCAAGGCATCTTGATGATCATCCTGATGGGTATCATCGCGCCCCGTTTGATTGCGCACGACTTGCGCAATCGCGGCTATTTGCTGTACTTCTCACGGCCCATCCGCGTGTCAGGTTACGTGGCCGGCAAGGCGCTAATTTTGTGGACGTTCCTGGCCATGATCACGACCGTCCCCGCGCTGGTGCTGTATGTCATCGGACTATCCTTGTCTCCGGATCTCAACGTCATTTGGTCCACTTGGGATCTCCCGCTGCGGATCTTGCTGGCCTCGCTGGTACTAATGATCCCGCTTTCCTCAGTGGCTTTGGCATGTTCAGCTATGACCATTGAAACTCGCTACGCCGCGTTCAGCTGGTTTGCCATCTGGGTCGTCGGCTGGACAGCCTATTCGGTGCTGCGCATCGGTGAGTTGGCGGGGCGATCTGGCCCACGGCGGCGCGGGCGAGGCATGCCCGAAATCGTGGAACAGTCTAGTTGGGAGTTGTTGTCTCCCTTCCACGTCTTGGGTCGAGCGCAGCAGTACGTGTTTGGTCTCTACCCGGACGACAAGGCCATTTGGCCCTATGGGTTAGTGCTGGTGTTGGTCACCGTCTTCTCGCTGTGGTTCGTCAGCAGTCGGGTGCAAGCGAGGTTGCGGGCATGACACCATTGTTGAAACTGAATCACGTGTCCCGCTTCTACCGTACGGTCATCGGCGTGGGTGACCTGAATCTAGAATTGCCCAACGGCGCCTACGGGCTGGTCGGTCCCAATGGATCCGGCAAAACGACGCTCATCAATCTGCTGACTGGAGTGCTCGCGCCGTCGATTGGCAGCGTCGAAATCATGGGCGCCGATCCAGTCGCGCAGCGCGACGTGTTGCGACGCATTGGCTTGTGCCCTGCCAGCGACATTCTGTATCCCAACATCTCCGCGCTGCAGTGGGTCGAGCATCTAACGATCTTGCAGGGTTTCTCGCAGCGCGATGCCTATCAGCGGGCCGTCGACAGTTTGGTCCGGTTAGGCATGGAAGCCAATATGCGGCGGCCCATCGGAAGTTACTCGCTGGGGATGCGCCAACGCACCAAATTGGCGCAAGCCACGGCGCACGATCCGGAGTTGCTGATTCTGGACGAGCCATTCAACGGCTTGGATCCGATCGGGCGTCACGAACTGACGGAGTTTCTCAATGAGTGGTCGCGAAGAGGTCGTAGTCTGATCTTGGCTAGCCACATTCTGCACGAGGTCGAGGCTATCACCGCCGCGTTCCTGTTGATTCACGGTGGCCGCATTCTGGCCAGTGGTGATGCCAGCGAAGTTCGATCGATGCTCAGCGGATTCCCAGTCGAAGTCTGCTTGCGCGGTTCCGGACTGCGGCGCGTGGCCGCTGAGATCGCAAATGAGGATTGGCTACAAGGAATCGACGTCGAACACGAGCCACAGCAGCTGAGGATTCGCGTTAGCGACCAGGCGGCGTTTCAACAGCGACTGGCGCAATTGGTCCAATTGCCAGAAGTGAATTTGACGAGTTTGGAATCCCCGGACGGTAGCCTGGAGGCCGCTTTCGATTTGCTGCTGCGGGTTCATCGCGGCGAGCATCTTGTGTAACTCGCGGAGAAATCAATGAGACAGCTATCGCACCGCACATCGGATATCGGGCGGCGTTGTTTTGGCGGGAACACATTCCCTTTAGTTGCTACTCAGCCGTAGGGTCGGCGTAGAGCAATTCTGAAGTAGGCAAGAGAACATCGATGTTGAGCGCGACCTGGCAAGTAGTACGTTTCGAACTGCAGCGGACGTTTACAGCTGGCAGAATTGCCATGTGGCTGACACTGTGCCTTTTTCCCGCGTTGTTGGTGGCCACGATTCAGATCCAGGGACGCGGCAATGTTCCCGATGCGGCCATGATTGTGGTCAGTTTCGCGCTCGTGCCACAAATCAGTTGCATGCTGGGATTGCTGCTGTGGGCGACGCCCGCCATCGGTAGCGAGATCGAGGCCCAAAGTTGGGTGTACTTGGCACTGCGGCCGCATGGGCGGTTGGCCGTCGCGCTTGGCAAGTACTTGGTCGCGGTTATTTGGACGGCTTCGTACGGCTTACCCTCGGCGGTGGCCGTCAGTTTGCTCAGTGGTCTTGCCAATCCACTGCACTTGACTGGCGCGCTAATCGTACTCGTACTGCTGTCCTGTAGCTGCTATGCGGCACTGTACCTTTTGATCGGTGCTTTGATCTCCAAACGAGCGACAGTGATCGCTGTGATCTATTCGTTGATCTTGGAAGGTTTGATCGCGTGGGTACCCGCCACCGTCAATCAGTTTACCGTCAGCTATCGCTTGTGGTCATTGCTGGTGCGATGGACAGATTTCGCCCAGCTGGTTAACGCCAATCAAGGAGCGGGTTTAACGTTCAATAGCGAGCCCAGTTGGTTCAACGTGCTGGCTTTGATCGCTTATGCGGGATTGGTACTGGCGCTCGCCCTGTACGTAGTAGGGCGCCGCGAATACCCCGTGCTCAGCGAAGCCTAGCGTAGTTCATCTGTCGGACGAATCATCATCTTCGTCGTCAAATCAAGTCCAAGCGACTCTGCGTTCCGCGCAAGTTGATTGATTTTGCCCTATCTTTCGCCGACAATGAGGGGAGAACGCCACGTTTTTGCCCACCTCCCTGTCCAGGACAGTTCGCGCCGTCTGTCCGCCTGCCTAGTGCAAGTCGAAAATTGGCTTGCGTCATTAACGACGATGGTTGCTACCATCGTCGAAAACAGATACCACCAACCGTAGAGACGCTCTAGTGATTGGCTATTCCAAGATGCGAATTCGCTGGCAGTATCTACTGGTCTGGATTTGCTTGAGTCCATTGGCGCCAACGTCAGGCGCGGCGGACGGCTCCCGAGTTACCCAGGGCCTGTCGGTTCTCTACGATTTTCGAGAAGAGTCCGGCCAGGTAATCCACGATCGTAGCGGAGTCGCTCCACCGCTGAACCTCAGCATTGGCAATCCCGATGCCGTCCGTTGGGAAACGGATGGACTGGTCATTCATCGGCAGACCAAGATTGTTTCGCAGCGGGCGGCGACGAAGATCGTGGCGGCTGTGAAGCGAAGCGGCGAGCTGACGGTGGAAGTCTGGATGCAATCCAAAGATCTGTCGCAATCCGGACCGGCACGAATTGTTAGCTTGTCGGGCGATGCGACCCATCGCAATTTCACGTTGGGTCAAGATCGCCGCAAGTTCGATGTGCGGTTTCGCGCGGCGGAGACCAGTGAGAATGGACTGCCCTCGACCGCTACGCCCGACAATCATGTGCGCAAGTCGTTGACACATGTGCTGTTTACCAGAAATCGCGCCGGCGAGACTCGCATCTACATCGACGGCGATCAGGTGGTTCGGAAACGCAACGCCGGTTCACTGTCGAATTGGGATGCGTCCTTTCCGTTACTTTTGGCCGATGAAGCGACTGGCCAGCGATCGTGGCGCGGCACATTGCGACTGGTGGCCATCTACCATCGAGCCCTGACGAAGGCCGAAGTGCAGAAGAATTTTCGTGTCGGCGCCCAGGCGGACGCTGCGCCGCAGCAAGCGTCCACGCGAGAGAACTGGTTTGCGCGGGCCGCGCCGATCTTGGTGGAGCACTGTGTCGAGTGCCATGACGCGCCCACGCGCAACGGAGGACTGGACCTGTCTCATCGAACGTCCGCACTGGCTGGAGGCGATAGCGGACCATCCATCCAACCCGGAGATCCCCGGGATAGCTTTCTGATGCATACCATTGAATCCAATGACATGCCGCAGAATCGACCGCCTTTGTCAGCCGAAGAAAAAGAAGTGCTGAAACAATGGATCGCCAACGGCGCCCATTGGGGCCGAGAGTATCTCGATCCCGTTCTTTACTCTCATAACGCTCCGGCGCATCAAGAACGTTGGGTGCAGCGACTGACGGCCGAAGAGTATGTGGCCGCTGTCCAGGCCGCGGTGGGCGTGGATGTATCCGATGTCGCCGGCGAGATTCTCCCAGCCGACCTCCGCGCAGACGGTTTTTCCAACACCGCTTACAACTTGAACGTGGACTTGAAGCACGTCGAGGCCTACGCGCGGTTGGCGGAAATTGCGGTGCAGCGCATGGATGTGGGACAATTCGCAAAGCGCTTCGACAAGTCGCGCAAGTTTACCGACAAGACGATGGGCAAGCTGATCGAGAACATGGGACGCTGGATTCTGAGAGGACCGATCGAAGCCCACGAAGTTATCGCCTATCGCGGCATTTCAACGACGGTAGCCAGTGCTGGGGGTGGTTATGAAGAGGCGGTAGGGTTGATTGTCGAAGCCATGCTGCAGTCGCCCAAGTTCATCTACCGTGTCGAAAATCAACGCGGCGATGGTACGGCATGGCCAGTGTCAGATTATGAGTTGGCGTCGCGCGTCAGCTTCATCGTATGGGGTAGCCCTCCCGACCAAGAGCTGTTTCAGGCGGCCAGCGACGGAGCATTGCAACAGACCGCGGGTTTGAATCGACAGCTGGACCGAATGCTGACCGATCCCCGCGCGGCGGAGCGAGCGCGGCAATTTGTATCCCAGTGGTTGAACCTAGATTCGCTCGACAATCTGCGCCCCAATCGCGAGCGGTTTCCGAATTGGGATCCACAGTTAGCCCAAGACATGAAACGCGAGACATTGGCATTCTTTGAGCAAGTCGCCTGGACAGAGGACCGGCCGATAGCGGATCTACTGGTGGCCCAAGTCACTTTTGCGACGCCAGAATTGGCCAAACACTATCGACTGCGGGCCAAGCCCGCGCCGGCGGATGCTCGACCGACAACGACCGGTGGGGCCGACCTGCATTCACGTTTGATGCGTTATGATTTGCAAGCCGACCCAACTCGTGGTGGACTGCTGACACAGGGCAGTGTGCTGACCATCGGTGGTGACAATGCATCGATGGTGACCCGCGGACTGTTTGTCCTGCATGATTTACTGCGTGGGGTGGTCAAGGATCCGCCCCCCTGCGTCGACACGACGCCGGTACCCACCGAGCCTGGTTTGACACAACGCATGATCGCCAATGCGAGAATCAAGAATGAGGCTTGCGGTGGTTGTCATGCCAAGTTCGAACCGTTGGCTTTTGGATTGGAACGATTTGACGGACTTGGTACCTACAGCGAGCAAGACGTGCATGGTAATCGTCTGCTGGATGAAGGACGCGTGCTCTTTCCCGGAGAAGCGGATTCAGTCGCGTATCGATCGTCGGCGGAGTTGATGAAACTGTTGGCCGAAAACCAACGTGTTCAAGAGAGTTTGACTTGGAAGGTCACGCAGTTCGCACTTGGGCGGCCGTTGACGATTGAAGACGCGACAGTGATTGAAAAAATTCATCGCGAGGCCCAGGCCAATGGTGGTAGCTACCGTAGCCTGCTGAAGGAAATCATCAAGAGCGATCTGGTCCAGCTAACGGCCACCGAAATAGATTCGGCTAGTGACGCGGGTTTCCCAAAGACGACAAAATGAACTGGTGAAAACGCAGGAGAACCATCATGACCGAAAAACGTTCATTGACGCGGATGTCCCGTCGCCGCCTGTTGGGCAATGGGCTGCGAGGAGTCGGCGCGGTAGCCATCGGTCTGCCCTTGCTCGAAGAAATGATGCTGTCATCGGCGGCTGCGGCGACGGCTGATGTACCGGTTCGCGCGTTCAATATCTTCTTTGGCTTAGGCATCCCCGCTCCACTGCAAAACGAAGGCTACGAAGGTGTGCTTGAGCCGCTGAAACCGCTGGCGGACAAACTGCAAATCCTGCGGGGCGTGGATCAAGTTCGGTGCGACGAATCGGGGATCAACGCGCACTTTGACGGCGCGTCAGGAGCATTTACGGCCGAGCCCCCTGACGGCGAGGCCCGGGCCGGCGGACCCTCGATCGATCAAGTCATCCGCAGAGCCCATTATCCGCAAGGGCTGCCCGCTGGCATGGTGCCGACGCTGGTGGGAGGTACCTTCTTTCGCCGTAGCCGCGTCAGCCGCTACGTCCACAGTTACAACATGGATGGTACGGTGGCCGCGACCATGCAGGAAAAGCCGCGTGATGTGTTCGAGCGCGTCTTTGGAACTGTATCTCGCTCGGGCGAGAAAAAGGATTGGATTCAACAACGGCTACGACGCAGCGTCTTGGACTCGGTCGTAGATCAATACAAGCACTTTTCTGGCCGCAACTCTCCACTCGGCGCCACATCCCGAGCGCGCGTGGCGGATCACTTGGAGCGCATCCGCGAGTATGAACAGCGTGCGTACGAAATGCAGGCCCGCTCCGAAGACGCACCCCCATTGCCTCCACGATCCAAGTTGCTGCACGGCGGCGTGGCCGATCCTGGAGGAGAAGGCATCGACATCACGTTGGAGCAGCTGACGAGCGAATGGCGGCTCATGGCGGACTTATACGCTTTGGCCATCGAGATGGACCGAGTGCGATTCGGATCGCTGACGTTCTTGGCCGCCGGCGAGCGAATTCGACTGACCGGAGATTATCGGTATGCCGACCGCAAGGTTTTTGAGTTCGACGACGCTCGACAACACAACGCGTCAGGTTCGAAAGGGTGCAGTCATGAGTGGTGGCATCAATTCAATCCGAAGAAAGACAATGTCGAACTCCGAGCGCACGCACATTTAAAGATGCGCGAGATTGGTTACTTCTTGCAACGCTTGGCTGACACGCGAGAGTCCAATGGCCGCAGCATTCTGGAGAACTCGCTAATCACCATTTCCACTGAATCCGGCGACGGTCGGCACAACGACGTCAAACGAGAACTCTCGGGCGTGTTTCACGCCATTACCGGTGCCAACGGAAGATTTAAGACCGGCGACATCTTAGACGTTGGAGCCGAGGGCATTGATGTCTACAACACTCTTTTAAAGGGCATGGACGTGGACCACCGCTTGGGACCGCAAAAACGTAGTCCCACCACGATCGATCAGTTGCTCGTGTGAGATCAACACCAACGGAAAGTCACATTCGCCCGAATATTTCATTAACCGCCGAGCGATAGCACGCGGTTCCAGGACACCGGCAATGAACCGCACGCCATCGCGTGGCGGCTGATTTGCCTACTGCCTTCTTGCAAACTGTCTGTCCTAGCACGCGCGTTCGTCTGCAGACGCACCAGCCGAACGATTTCTCCTCTAGCTGCGTGCGCGGGGACGAATCTTAGTGGTGCGATTGTCCGCAGCCTGCGCGACGTTCATCTTGGGGATGGGCAACACCTGACCTTCCA
>JANQOL010000209.1 GCA_028289675.1 Pirellulaceae bacterium | reverse complement strand
CCGGGCAAGTCCGTCCAGATGCGGTGTCAATTGAGCGTTCCCACCGGTGAAGCCAGGCTGTGCGTATCCCATGTCATCCGACAAGATGAACACGATATTGGGCCGACTGCCATCCACGTCCGAGGCTGTCGCGCAGCGGCTCGCGCCATGACATCCGAACAGCAACAAGCAAGCTATCAACACCTGACGCATCTGAACTCTCATCATTCTTGAGCCATGCAGCGGGCCGGAGAATCCCAGCCGGCCTGTCGATTATCACGAGGCGATTCTCGCACGCGTGAAATTGGGGTTCAAGTTAGCCCTCCGACCGAGCATCGTCTACGCGGACTGCGGTCGGTGAGGTACTTTTGAGTCGGATTTGGCGCACTTCTGTCGGGCTCGCCTTGCGAGTGGCAACCGATGGCGTACGCTAACTCACCAGTGCCGCAGAAAACGCAACTGTCGATTTTGTACGCTGCAAGGATTCCGGCTTGTCAGAACAACTGTTTCCTTTCTTCCTGGTCCTGGTACCTCTGTTGGGCATCCTTGCTCAGTGGTTGGCATGGCGGCTGCAAGTGCCGAGCATCTTGTTGCTCCTGGCCTTTGGACTCTGTCTCGGTATTTGGATTTCGCCCGATCGCGTCTTGGGCGGAGTCACCGGCACGGATGAGAGTGTCGGTCCCAAGTTGTTGTTTCCGATTGTGTCGCTGTCCGTAGCCATCATTTTGTTCGAAGGCGGTTTGACGCTGCGCTGGAGTCAGTTGGGCGACGGCGCGGGTATCGTGTTGAGGCTGATGATCGTTTCCTCGGTGGTTACTTGGGTGTTCTCAACCATCCTGGCCAAGTACCTGTTGGGATTCAGTTGGCAGTTAGCCAGTTTGCTGGGTGCGATACTGATGGTGACAGGCCCCACGGTGGTTGGACCGTTGCTTCGGCAAATTCGGCCCAATCGGCGCGTTAGTTCCGTGCTGCAGTGGGAAGGCATTCTGATTGATCCTGTCGGCGCGGTGGCTGCGGTTCTGGTTTACGAGGTCGTGGCACATGGTCACTTTTCGTGGTTTGACTCGTTGGTCATCGTATTGGAGACTTTAGCCATTGGGGTCTGCCTAGGGTGCTTGGCCGCCGTCTTGTTGGTATTGGCACTGCGCAAGTACCTCATTCCCGATTTTTTGCACGGCGTGTTTTTTCTGGTTGTGGCTCTGGCCACGTTTTGGCTGAGCAACATGATGCGCGAGGAGTCCGGATTGGTGACGGTAACCATCTTGGGCATCTGTCTAGCCAATCAACACTACGTCAGTGTCGAACACGTGCTGGAGTTCAAGGAGCATCTGCGCGTGCTGTTGATCAGCTGTTTGTTTATCGTGCTCGGCTCGCGGTTACAGTTGAGTGACTTGGCCGAGATCGGCTGGGTGGGCGTTCCGTTTGTGTTGGGTCTAGTGTTTCTGGTCCGACCTCTATCGGTCTATCTGGCCACGTTGGGGAATAAATGGGATCCTCGCGAACGACTATTTGTCGGACTGGTGGCACCGCGCGGCATCGTTGCGGCTTCGGTGGCCAGCGTGTTTGGGCTGAAGCTAGTCGCGCTAGCGTCCACGGCTGGCAACGAAGCGGTCTTTGCCAAAGCTGACCTACTGGCGCCGGTGACGTTCCTGGTGATTTTGGGCTCAGTCACGCTGTGTGGACTAGGAGCTGGCCCTCTGGCTCGCAAGCTGCAACTGGCCGATGCCAATCCTCAAGGCGTCTTGTTGGCCGGAGCCTCGCTGTGGGTGCGGGAGGTCGCATTGGCGCTGCAGAAATTCGATATTCGAGTGCTGCTGATCGATACGAACTTCGGCAATGTGTCCACGGCTCGACAGGCGGGCTTGGACGCAAAATGTGGCAGTGTTTTGTCGGAGCATGTCCAGGAAGAACAGGATCTGGCCGGCATCGGTAGCTTTCTGGCGGTGACACCCAGCGATGAAGTCAACACGCTGGCAGCCATGGAGTACATGCACGTATTCTCTCGCGCCAATGTCTACCAACTGGCATCGCAGGGCAAAGCCCATGTTCGTTGGCAGAGTATTCCCGAGAATCGCCGGGGCCGGCAGCTATTTGCGGCCGACATCAACCATGGAACTCTGGAAACACTGTTCGAGCGGGGCGCAACCGTCAAGACCACACCAATCACCGAAAATTTTTCGATGGATGAATTCCTGCAAACTCACGGACCAGACGTCATCGTACTGTTTTGTGTGGACGCTGACCGTAAACTGAGGATACGATCTTCACAATCGACGTGGGCGCCCGTGGCCGGTGACACAGTTATCGCTGTCGTACCGCCGGAGCCCCAGGTCGCTACCGAAGCCAACGAAGAGTCATCGCCGGGGTTGATTTAAGACATGCAGCCGGTCCATTTTGCGATTGCCGCCATTCCAGTGGCGGTGTACCTGATCCTGATCGGCGCGCTGCGCCTGAGGACGCGACCGTTAATGACGACGGGCTGGCGAGATACGCTGACGTTGGGGATCGCCGCCAGTGGACTGATCGCCATTGGGCCCATGCAATTGTTCTTTCCAACGCAAGCCGCATTGCACTGGCATGGTTGGGTATGGGCGGCGCTATTCGTGCTCTATCTCTTGGGTCTGACGATGTTTCTGCTCAGCTGCAAACCAAGACTCGTCTCATACGGCATGGACGAACGGCAGTTTAGGGAAACTCTGCTCCGAGCCGCCCAGCCGCTGGATCCGCAGAGCCATTGGAATGGCGAGATCTTGAGTTTGCCAAGCAAGGGCATCCAGCTGGCAATCGAACCCAGCGGCGCGACGCGTGTGCATCAAGTTGTTCTTGTCGGCCTGCTGCATAATTTGCAGGAGTGGATCCAGTTGGAACGAGCTTTCGTGGCCGAGGGTTCCCAAATAAGCTGCCCGCGATCACTGGCCGGCTGGCCGTTTGTCATCGGCGGAGCCTTGTTGTTGGCGGCGTCCATTACACCCATGTTGTCCGATCCCGCCGAAGCTCTCGCGCAGCTGCGCGAATTCTTGAGTCGCTAGTGCGCTTCGCGCTGTGAAACGCTGTTGCGGAGTTTCGGATCAACTAGCCGCCGCTGCCAACGGCCGTGCGCAAGCGTGCAGAGCTTGATCAAAATCGGCGATCAGGTCCTGTTCGTGTTCCAGCCCTGCCGACACACGGAGTAACTGGTCGCTGACGCCACAAGCCGCACGTTCGTCCGCTGGCATGGCAGCATGCGATGTGCGTGCTGGAATGCACAGCGTCGTGTCCACGCCTCCCAAGCTCATCGCCGGCACGGCCAATTGCAGCTGCTGCAGAAATCGCACTGCTGAAAGATCCGGTTGCAGCTCGAACGACAGCATTCCGCCGCATCCGGACATCTGCCGAGCGGCCAACGCGTGGTTCGGGTGAGAAGCCAAGCCGGGGTAGTGCACCTGCTTCACCTGGGGTTGCGCTTCCAAGAAAGCGGCGATGCGGCCGGCGTTTTCATTCTGGCGTGTCACTCGGACGTCCAGTGTCTTGAGGCTCCGGTCGAGCAAATGGCAATCGCTGGCACCCAAGTTGCCACCAAACCGGCGAGCTGCCCGAGTGACTTGGTCGATCAGCACCTGGCTGCCGATCACGGCTCCACAGCTCAGATCGCTGTGGCCCCCCAAGTACTTGGTGCCGCTATGCACGACCAGATCCAAACCAAAGGTCAGTGGTCGTTGATTGATGGGTGAGGCGAACGTGTTGTCGCAGATGGTCAGCAATTTCCGTTGTCGAGCGGTGGTGGCCAAGCTGTCCAAGTCCAGCACTTCGAGGCAGGGATTGGTGGGCGACTCGACATAAATCAACTTCGTGTCCGGACGACATTTCGACAAAATGTCTTCTACCGTCGTGGACGCGAAATCATATTCGACGCCCCATTGATTGAATTGATTCACGACAAAGTCATGCGTGCCGCCATATAGGGCTTTGAGCATGACCACGTGATCGCCGGGCTTCAGCAACGCGAATAACGTAGTACTGATGGCGGCCATGCCCGAGCTGAAGACCAAACCGCTTTCCGCCTGCTCGAGCCGTGCGATGCGATCTGCGACGGCCACTTGATTGGGCGTATTGAAATAACGTGGATAAGGTTGAGGTCCCTCATCCACGTAGTAATACGATGAAGAAGTGGACAACGGTTGCACCACGCCCTGTCGCGGATCGTGATGACTGGTAACACAAATGCTGGACGTGTGCATATTAAATTCTCGTGACGTGGAACATGAAATAAACTCGGTGCGACTGGAGCAAGCCAAGTCAGACGGAATTTACGCTCGATGCGCGCACCAGCTCGAAGCCTTCGTCTTGCCAGCCCTCAGTGCCGCCAATCATTTCTTTGACAGGCAAGCCCAAGGATGCAATCTTGACAGCCGCTTTGTTGGCACCGTTGCAATGGGGCCCCGCGCAGTAGACGACATAGATAGCGTTTGGGGCCAACGGTGGCAGTGTGTCCGCGCGGATTTGAGGATGCGGCAGATTGATCGCCGTGGGCAAATGACCCTGTGCGAAGGACTCTGGAGCGCGCACGTCCAGCAATACAAAATCCACTACGTCATGTTCGATGGCATGGTGAACGTCCCAGCAATCCGTTTCGAAACTGAGACGAGTTTCAAAATGGGCGACAGCGGCAACCGCATCGGCGGCCGGAAAACGGGTGACTTGAGATTTGGCTGGCATCGTTGGCTCCCGGTGCGAGTTTCATCAGCTGCATGTCGCAGTTGAGCTGCCATTCTGTCGTTCGATGTCGCGCGTTTCGAGTGGCACAAATGACATTGTTAGTTAAAATACTGCCATGTCTCCGAGAAATGCGAGAGTGGTGGTGGTCGCCTTCGATCGCTTGAATATCTTCGAGTTTGGTATTGCCTGCGAAGTGTTTGGATTGCCGCGGCCCGAGGTGCGGCCGTGGTATTCCTTCGCTATCTGTGCTGCCGAACCGGGGCCGCTACGGATGTTGAGCGGGTTGCAATTGGACGTGCCACGCGGGCTACGAGCCATCGATGCGGCTGGGACCGTGATCGTTCCCGGTTGGCGAGACATTCACGAGCGGCCGCCGGAGGCTCTGTTGCGAAGCGTCCGACGCGCGGCAGAACGTGGGGCGCGGGTGGTGTCGCTTTGCTCTGGCGCATTCGTACTCGCCGCCGCGGGCTTGTTGGACGGTTTACGGGCGACAACGCACTGGCGATACGTCCGTGAATTGGCCAACCAATACCCAACGATCGACGTTGATCCCAATGTGCTATACGTCGACGAGGGCCAGATTTTAACGGCCGCCGGTAGCGCCGCCGGAATCGACCTGTGCTTGCATCTGGTGCGCCGCGATTTCGGTGCTGAAGTGGCCAATTCCGTAGCTCGGCGTTTGGTGACGCCGCCGCACCGCGAAGGCGGGCAAGCTCAGTTCATCGATCGGCCCGTCCAGCAGACAGACGAAAATGGCATGGCCGAATTGCTTGAGTGGCTTGGTCGTCACCTGGAGCGAACGCACACCATAGCTGAGCTTGCCGACCGGATGCACATGAGTCAGCGCACTTTCGCGCGTCGCTTCCGCGAGCAAACCGGCACCACGCCCGGGCGCTGGATCGCTCAAGAGCGCGTGCGGCAAGCTCAGTACTTGTTGGAAAACACCGACATCGGCGTCGATCAACTGGCCATGCAATGTGGATTTGGATCCGCCCAGCTGCTGCGCTTCCACTTCCAGCGGCTCACCAACACCACTCCCACCGCCTACCGACAATCCTTCCGCGGTCACGAGCTCAGAGCCCGTTAAACTCTTGCTTGGGGTGTAGTGGTTGTTGATCTCTCGCAGAGGCGCTGAGACGCAGAGGAGGAGAAGAACAGAAAACCGTTTAGATCATTGAGCTGGTCAGGGGGCAAAGTGAAATCTGTTTTTGCGGATCTCACCGCAGATAGATTCGTGTTCGCGTGACTGTTCTAGCATGCCAACCAAGCCAGGGTGCATAACCAGACCGATTCTCCGCGCCTCTGAGCCCCTGCGCGAGCTTTCTTTCGGGATGCCGCGGAGACGCAGAGGGAGGGAAAGGCGGAAGCCAGGGCAGCATGTGCGATCGAAGGATCTGGAGATGGTGCGAGCACGACCCAGCGTTTGTCTTGCTCAGGTTGATAGCTGTCCTCGACGACTCGGAATACGAGTTTTCGAGTGAAGAATGCGATCGCTGGGGCATAGTCTTCTACGACCGGGCCACCAATCCGATATGCTGCTGCATGGCGGCACCTGGCTGTAGAGGTCAGTCGCAGCAACGCCGACTCAGCTGCCCTGCCTGGGAAAGAACTGAAGACGATTACCACCGCCGCGCCATGGAGACCGCGATGAGCAGCCTATCCAAAGTCATGCAACAACTCAAGAAAAAGGGCACCGAGCAAACTCGCAAAACGTTCGCGCGACACGGTGCGCCGGACGAGATGTTTGGCGTCAAAGTGGCGGACATGAAAGTGATTGCCAAGTCCATCAAGGGAGAGCAGGATCTGGCTTGCGAGCTGTACGAAACTGGAAACGCCGACGCGCAGTATTTGGCCGGCATGGTTGCTGACGGTGGCCTGATGACCAAACGTCAATTGCAGTTCTGGGCCAAGCAAGCTAGCTGGCACATGGTGGCGGAGACGACCGTTCCAGGCGTGGCTACCGAGAGTCCGCACGCAAGGGATCTGGCCATCAAGTGGATCGATTCCAAGCAACCCGCCATTGCCGCCTGCGGATGGTGCACCTACGCTGGGCTGGTGGCGGTGACCGAGGACGAAGATTTGGATTTGCAAGAGATCCAAGACTTGCTGGAGCGCGTCGAAACGCAAATCGATGATGCGCCGGACCGCGTGCGGTACACGATGAATGGTTTCGTAATCGCTGTGGGCAGCTATGTTCAACCGCTATTGCGCCGGGCGAAGCAAGCCGCCAAGCGCTTGGGGAAAGTCTCCGTAGATATGGGCGATACCGCTTGTAAAGTTCCGTTGGCCACGGAGTACATCGAGAAGGTCGAAAACATGAAACGCGTTGGCCGCAAGCGCAAGACCATCAAATGCTAGCGCTAGCCTCACGACCAATGGCGTTCACCGTCAACCGTCACCACCCTATCTACTCGCCGCGCGTCACGACGAGCTACATGGCGCCACTCGATCGAGCCCTATTCCTCGATGGTGGGACGCAAGTGCTGAGGAACTTCGGGTTCGATTTCGACCAGTCGATTGACCTGGCCGGCCTGTTTGTGCAGCTCGAATGCGTCGTATAACTCACCGATGGCCGTACGAGCTTCGAACCGCAGTTGGTCGCCGTCGATATGAATGATCTGATACAGCTGGGTGTCTTCGGCCAGCCGCTTCATGAACTCGGGACGCGAATTGTTGTACATTTTCGGTCCACTGACGGAGACGACATACACGGTTCCCGCCGATTCATCAACGTGCTGCACGCCGACCGGCACGTTGACCACGTCTGCCTGGGTGCCGGCGGTCGAAACCTCTGCACCGGTTCCACTGGCGGCAGCAGACTGAACAGCAGCTGGATCTGCGGTTTCCGCAGCCGGTGTGGACAGCCCGGTGCGGCCATATGTATGGTCATGACCTTGCAGCACCAAATCGACTTGGTGTTTGTCCATAATGGGCTTCCACATCTCCCGCAGCTCCCGATTGTCGCGGCCGCGCCCGGTCGAAAAGATCGGATGATGAAAAGTGCAGACAACCCAAGTCGATGTGTTGCGGCTTAGTACTTCGTCTAGCCACTCCGTTTGCTCTTCCTGCATCGTATTGCTGTTCAGTCCGATGATTCGCAGGTTGTGGTAAGTCAACGTGTAGCAGGATTCTTCCAATCCTGCGGGTCCGTTTTCGGGAAAGGCGAACGTTGGTCGCCAATGATGAGACAATCGTCGAGAGCGGTCCGGCAGACGTGCCTGTTCGTGGTTGCCTGGAATGGCCACGCTAGGGGTCATGGCGTTCAGCCAAGCGCCCGCTCCAAACCACTCTCCCCATTCGGCATCGGATTCCGCGCGATTGACCAAGTCACCGGCGTGCAACAAGAACGCCGCTTTGGGCGCGTCGCGGTAAGCTTCGCGAATAACACGCGACCACATAGATCGTAAGTTGTTCTGAGCGTCGCCAAAGTAGACAAAGGAAAACGGCTCGTCCTCGGCCGTTGCGGTACTGAACTGAAACCACTCACTCCAGTTGGTTCCGTCGCCAACGCGATATGCGTAGCGGGTTCCCGGCGTCAGGTCCTTGAAAGTAACTTGATGGAAATGCGCTCGACTGAGATCGCTTTCCAGCAGTTGAGTCTTCGACGAGAACTGCTTCGCTTTCTCGGGAAAATAGGGTCCGGCTTCAGCTTCAACGATCTCTGCCAGACCATGCGAGACTTCCGTCGATGTTCGCCAGTTGACTGCTTGGGTTGTGCGAGGATCACCGTCCCAGGTCAAGATGATGCGGTCCGGCATTGCCGAAGGCGCATACATGGCTTTAGCTTCGACGGCTGGGATCGCATGGGAGTGGCCTTCTTCGCCATCGTGAGCTTGAGTGCACTGGGGCGCTAGTGTGGTGATCATTGCCAGTGACAAGATTTGACAGATCTGACGTAGGACGAAATTCACTCGCATGTTGGCCTCATCGGCAAGGACAAATATCTGGACAGCAGACTCCGGCCCCAAGTGTAAACATTCCCTCGCGATTGGGGCCGCTCAGTGAGTGCTTTCATCGAGATTCAACAGGTTTTAACAAACGGGCGGGGACGCGTTCGCCCGGCCGACCTAAAAACACTCGTTGCCGAGATTGGCTTGTTCGAAGCCAATAAGCGCCTGCGAACAGTTCTTTTAGAGCCCTTATGGAATGACAGATGCAGATCGGCTGCCGCCGGGGTAGCTTCGGAATGGAAAGGAGCAGATGTTGCGCATCGAATTGAAGCAGGTTGGGCGAATTTTTCACTGGCGATGGGCTGTACACCAAGTCACCGATTGTTGGACGGATGCTGAAATCGTCTGTGTATTGGGCCCCAATGGCTCCGGTAAATCCACGTTGCTCAAATTAGTCGGCGGAGTCATTCGTCCCACTGAGGGCCAGGTCGATTGGGATGGAAGCCGGGTTCGTGCGGGCGCCCTGGGCCAAAAACGACAGATGATGCTGTTAGCTCCCGATCAACGTTTAGTTGGTCCCGACGTGATCTCTCATTTAAGCACGCTGCTGGCTGTCTACGAACATCAGGATGCTGGCGTGTGGACAGTAGCCAAGGGTTGGTTGGACAAGTTTCAGTTGTCGCTTCGGCTCTCCCAAAACGAATTGTCTCGGGGGCAGCGGATGAAGATCTGGTTGACGGCTTTATTGACAATTCGTCCCATGCTATGGCTGCTGGACGAACCTCATCAAAGTGGTTTAGACGCCAGGGGCATGGAGCTCCTCGAACAAGAAATTGCAGAACATCGAGCTGCTGGAGGTACGGTGGTGTTTACTTCGCAGTGCCCCGCACACGCCACGCAACTGGCGAATAGAGTGCTGTTGCTCGACCAAGGCGCATTGATGTTTGCCGGCTGTCCCAGACAGTTGGCGAGCAGGCAACTAGTGGACGGTGATCAACCACTGGATGGTGCCAGCGATAATCTGGGGGCCGTAGTGCGTGGACTGTAGCGCGGTAGTCGATGATCGACCGCTGCGATTGCAATTAGCTCCGGTCGTCAAGCGTGCCAGCTTGTTCGTTCTGGTGGCCACCTTGTTGGTGGTCGGAGGCAGCCTGCTCTACGACTGGGTCGGGGACGCTCGGCCTGCCGAGGCTGCCATTTATCAAAACACCGTCATGATTTACGCCTTACAGGCGATTTGGTTGTTCCGCATCGCTCCCGCGTTTCTCCCATTTGATGCAACGTTGCGCAAAAAAGCGCTGATTTTGCCCATCTCCCGCGCTAGCATCCTGCGGAGGTGGTTCCAGCGCGGCAAGTGCGCCTATGCGTGGGTAATGGGGATCAGCTTATTCGCCGCCCTGGGCGCGGTTTGCAATGGAGTTGCGCTGAGTTTGGTGCTGCGACAGTTAGCTTGGCAGTGGGTATTGTTGGCTATTGGAGTGCAAGCCAGTTACTGGTTTGTCATCCAGCGCGCTCAATTTAGCTGGCCATGGACGCTGGCTTTTTGGTGAAGCTGCGCCTGCGGTTTGCTTTTCTTGCATGCCGCGCTGTTGATCCCGTCCTACGGCGTTGCCAACGCACTGGCGACCGTGGCTGCCGTGCTAGTGCAGTGGCCAGGCTGGGTAGCCCGCGTTTGGGGTGAGGCGGCGGCTTGGGCAATGGTGGTCACATGTGCCGTAGCGATCACATTGCCAACTGGTCGTTGGCGGGGATTGCCGTGGCGAACACTGCGGCGGATGGCACTCAGTTGGCGAGAGTTGCCTGATGCTGAAGATCCACAGCCTGGAGTGCTGCATTTTCCGAGGTCAGTGAGACGATCAGAACCTGAAGTTTTTGACGGTGCACCGCTGGGGCAACCAAACCTACCTTCTCCCCAATCGTTGTCCGAAAACGCAACTTGGCGGCTCAGCCGAGTGGCTTGGCTGATCGGTGCCGCCGGCATGTCCTGGGTGCTGCTGGCTCCTCACGCGGTGATATGGTTCTATGGCAGTTCGCCGCAACGCTGCATGTTGTCAGCTGCTGCTGTGTTGGTTCACCTGCCAGCCATGGGCGCGCTGCTGCGTCTGGCTCCGTTGGCTGCGTCGGGCATGGCGCGTACCCGTCAGCTGCTTTACATTGGATGTCAAGGTTGTGGGCGGGACACAGCGGCCGCTGCGCTGATTTTGTTGCCCAGCGTTCTGTTGCAGGGGTTCTTCAGCGGCGACTTCGCGACGTCTCTACTTTCCTGGCTTGGTTGGCTTGTCGCCGCCGCGCTGTTAAGGATCGTGTGGTTGCCTTGCCTGCAGTTTCAACGAGAATCCGCCAACTTGACCATGGTCGCTTTGACCTTTCAAGTTGTCTTTGTTTGCGGTCTATTTATGTCAGCCCGGTTCATCGGTGACGAACCGTTTTGGCCAGCCGTCTGGGCCGTGTCGGCTGCCAGTGTTATGGCCGTACTGGGATGGGATCGCTTGGCAGCCAAGCTGCAACACCGGTTCCCCAAGT
>JANQOL010000195.1 GCA_028289675.1 Pirellulaceae bacterium | reverse complement strand
TAACTCTGTACGATCATGTCCACAAAGATGCCCTGCGCGGCGACGGCCTCAAATACGCTGGCGGCCAGACCTGGTGCGTCGGGGACACCTACCAAAGTGATCCGGGCCTGGTCATCACTGAGCGCGATATCGCTGAGGGCTAGTTGCTCCATGTCGGCAATACGCAAATCGGCCACTAGTTTTTCGATGTCAGCCTGCGTCGGAGCATGCTGCGGCAAATCCTCCCAAACGACGGCGTCGCTGGGGCGTTGGTGCAGCTCAAAACTGGCATGGATGGCTCGCAGTGCGGCCTGAGCTTCGGACCGGGCCACCAACACTGAGATTTTGATCTCACTAGTTGTGATCATCTGGACGTTGATGCCCGCGTCGGAAATCGCGCGGAACATCTGTTCAGCGACACCTGTTTGTTCGGCCATGCCTCGGCCCACCACCGAGATCTTGGAAACACCATCGTCTTGGGTAAATCCGGTCGCGCCCACCGTCTCCACCGCTTTGCGAACCGTTTCGGCAGCCAAGTCCAACTCCTCTTTGGGCACGGTGAAGGAGATGTCCGCGCGATCTTGCTGGCCGATGTTTTGGACGATCATATCGACCGTGACCTTCTGGTCCGCCAGCAGCTTGAAGATCTGAGAGCTGGATCCCGGTCGGTCAGGCACACCTTGAATCGTGATCCTGGCTTCATCGCGCGTCATGGCCGCCCCACACACAGCGGCGGTTGGCGACTCGCATTGATTGACGATCAGCGTTCCGCGCGTGTCGCTAAAGCTACTACGGACGTGGATGGGAACCTGATACTTCTTGGCGAATTCGATCGAGCGATTGTGCATGACTCCCGCACCCAAGCTGGCCAGCTCTAGCATTTCGTCGTAGCTGATCTGGCTCATTTGCCGGGCTTCCGGCAATTGACGGGGATCGGTTGTGTAAACTCCGTCGACATCCGTGTGAATCTCGCAGGCGTCTGCATGGAGGACGGCCGCCAAGGCCACAGCCGTCGTGTCGCTGCCGCCTCGCCCTAGCGTCGTGATATTGAAATGCTCGTCGGTACCTTGAAAGCCGGCCGCGATCACGATATTTCCATCCGATAGCAGCTGACGAATACGCTCGGCGGAAATCGTGCGAATCCGAGCCTTGGTAAAGGAGCTGTCCGTCTGAATGCCCATCTGCGCGCCAGTGAGGCTGACGGCGCGGGAACCCAGCGAGTTTACGGCCATCGCCATCAGCGCCACGCTAACCTGCTCGCCGGTCGACAGCAGCATATCCATCTCGCGAGCTGGAGGCTCGTCGTTCACTTGCGCGGCCAGATCAATTAAATGATCGGTATTGTGCCCCATGGCGCTGACGACCATCACGACCTGATTGCCTTCCTGCTGCGCTCGAATGGCCTTGCGAGCCGCAGCCAGGATTTTCTCGGGATCGGCAACACTCGTACCGCCGAATTTCTGAACTACCAGTGGCATCAAACAGATTCTCTTGAAAGGTTTGGCCTCCGAACGTCTGGACTGCGAGCGGTGGAGGCAGAGCGAGCGTCTGGTGGTGGGGCGACGAGCCTACCATTTGCCGCGAATAAAGGTGTCCATCATTTCCCAGCCTTTAGCAAAGGCCAGTGGCGACTGAGCGGCCGAGGTTTCGCTGTAGCTGGCCCCGCTGGCCGCAATACCACTGCCACACACGGCCAAGGGCACCATGCCGTGACTGTGCTTTTTAGTGGAACAGGGGGTGGGATGATCGGGCAGCACCAACATGCGATACTCGTCAAAACTACGGAGCTTCTCCAAGACGGGCGCGACAACATGCGTGTCGATTGCCTCGAGAGCCTTGATCTTCTCGTCGTAGCGTCCTTCGTGAGAGGCTTCATCGGTGGCTTCGACGTGAACGCAAACGACGTCGTGCTCATCCAAGGCGGCGACGGCGGCTTGTCCCTTGCCGGCATAATTCGTATCCAAATATCCGGTGGCTCCTTCGACTTCGATGCGTGACCAGCCCATCAGGGACGCCAGCCCGCGCAGCAGATCGACGGCAGTAATCATGACTCCTTGGACGCCGTACTTGTCCGAAAATTTGGGGAGACTGGGACTACCGCCTTGCCCCCATAGCCAGACGTTGGTGCACGGGCGTTGCCCCGAGGACTGGCGGGCTATGTTGATCGGATGCGATTCAAAGATCGGTACCGAACGCTGCATCAGGTCGCTCAACAAATCGCTGCCGGGGCCCCGTGGATAATCGTTCACCACGGTGAGATCCGTCAAGTCGTGGGGCGCGCGGGTCCGCGTGTCCCCAGAAAATGGTGCCGCATCGCCAGGTCGTCCGCGATAGATCAACAGATTGCGGTAGCTGACACCCGGCACGAACTCCAATCGAGGATCGGAGACGGCTGCGGACATCGCAGTTAGCAATTCGGTAGCTTCCGCCGAGCTGATGTGGTCGGCGGTGAAATCGACCATGATCTGGTCTTGTACGGTGACCAAATTGCAGCGAATGGCCCAGTCATCCGGTCCCAGCTGAATCCCTTGGGCAGCCGCTTCGATAGGAGCACGCCCGGTAAAGTACTGGTCGGGATCGTAGCCAAACAAGGTCATGTTCGCGACCTCGCTGCCAGCCGGTAGGTGAGCTGGCACATTGTCGGTTTGTCCGACTAAACCCTGCGCGGCTACCTGATCCATCGCAGGAATGCGAGCCGCCTCCAAGGGCGTTCGATTGTCCAATTCAGGCAAAGGGAAATCCGAACATCCGTCGGGAATGATGATAGCGTACTTCATGTTCGTATCCTGTGGTGCTTACTCCATAACCCGCATACGCACGCTTTCGCCGGAGACAATCGGCAGACCGCCAATGCGCTCCATGGCGCGTTGAGCTGCTCCCTCCGATGCCTCGTGCGTCATGATGACGAGTGCAACGGTTGCGCTCGTAGCGCGACGATCGGGCTCATGCTGGATGATCGAGGCGATTGACAGTTGTTGTTCGCCCAGAATGCTGGTGATCTGAGACATCACACCCGGCTGATCGTCGACTTGTAACCGCATGTAGTATCGACCGGGCAACTCGTCATCGGGCCGCAGCTTGACCAGAGATTCACGGTTACTCCACAGCTCGAGCGTGCGAAAAGTGATCGGTGCACGGCCCACGGCGGTGTCGATCATGTCCGCCACGACAGCAGACGCGGTTGGCATTTGCCCCGCGCCCTGGCCGTGAA
>JANQOL010000111.1 GCA_028289675.1 Pirellulaceae bacterium | reverse complement strand
GGCGGTAGGGATTCAATCGATTACGAGTGTCATGACATTGCTGGCGAACGCAGGAATAAACCACTTGCGGTTGTCCGCCAACCGGCCGCGAAGCCTCCGGTGTATCGGAAAGCCCACCAAGTTTTCGACACGATGTTGCCGGAATTCATCATGTTTCGTTTGCACATCGTTTGTGGTGTCGTAGAGTTCTGCGGGTGGATAGGGATCCTACCGGTTGTCGAGTCTATGTCAGAGGGGAAAGAGATGAGAAAGTTTGCATTGTTGGGACTCGTGCTGGTACTAAGCACGGGTTGCGGGCGAGGTTGGTTGCCCCATTTGTTTCGCGGCGCCCCATGTGCGGGTAGCTGCGGCGCGGCGCTGCCCGCTCCAGTTCAGACCGGATGCTCGAACTGTGGGACGGTTAGCCCCACCTACGACGCGTCCTACGCAGAATATCCGGGTGAGATTGTTGGTGGTGACCCCTACGGCAGCGGCGTCATCAGCAGCGATTACTATGGCGGACGGGTCATCGATAACGGCGTGATCAACGGTGGGGTGGTCACCGATGGCACGATCGTCGACGGCGGTGTCGTCAGCCCTCCAATGGCACCCATTACCAGCCCGTGAGCAGGTACTCGCAGGCGGCGGATGCAAGCTCCGCTAGACTGCGCTGACCAATGAAGCCTACGGCAAGGCTCTCGACAACATAGCGAGTGCGACGTCGCCATCCGGGGGGAGACGCCGTCGCACGCTCGCATTCTCTCGATCCCCGTCGCTGGTAACCGCCGGTCAGATGCTGGCGATTCCTCGGATCATGCGGATCATGCGTTTTTCACCGCAGCCGCCGACAGTGCAGCTCGCACTAGCGTCAACCGCCATCGGCGACGGATGCGGCGAATTCTTTGCAAAACCTACACGCTTGAACGAACATAGAAGGTGCGTGTCCGATTGTATCCGGAGAGCCAATTCCATGCGCCATTGTCTACTGTCGTGCTTTTGCTCGCTGATCACGTTCTCGATCGTCGTTCCAGTATCAGCGCAAGTCACTCCCGCTGATGCTACCGCGACGACGTCGGATACCGGTCAGCAGGCTGTCGGGCCGTTGCAGTACATTGCCCCCAAGAGCATTGAGATGCGTGTGGGCGTTCAAATACAAGCTGGCAATGGGAATATGGTTGGCACGGTGGCCACGACGGTGTTTCCAACGAATTGGCCTGAGCAAACGGTTGAGATCGTTGAAACCAACGTCTTGTCGCCGCTGAGGCATACTTTCCGAGATCTCCCAGGAGGGAACCAACAGCTGCTGGTGACGTCCAGCGTCATCCCCGCCAGGCGAACGCTGGAGGCCGTTGTGCGGGTTCGTATTGAGAAGCGTCACATTGTTGGCCCGGAAGATACGACGCATTTCATCGTGCCGAGGCGACTCCCCAAGGACGTCAAGATGTTTTTGGGCAACAGTCCCTATATCGAAGCGGACAACGCGACCGTACGGCGAATCGTCAGTGATGTTCGACGCCAAGATCCGCTGACGGAATGGAAGAAGATCGAGATGCTATACGATTGGGTGCGTGAGAACTTAAAGTACGAGCGTGGCGAGTTGAAGACAGTTCGCGAGGCTTTACGGGATGGCACGGGTGACTGTGAAGAGATGACCAGTACCTTTGTGGCGTTGTGCCGCGCCGCGCGTGTGCCAGCGCGCTGTGTATGGATTCCCAACCACTGCTATCCCGAGTTCTACATGGAAGATGGCCAAGGCAATGGCTACTGGTTTCCCTGTCAGGTGGCGGGTACGCGTAATTTTGGATCCATGCCTGAATACCTGCCGATTCTGCAAAAGGGCGATCGCTTCAAGGTCCCTGAAAAACCGACTTTGCAACGTTATCTGGCGGATCATCTAGCTGCCAAAAAAATCACGGGCAGCACCGATCCTAAAGTCAGTTTTATCCGGCAACTGTTGGGAGATGCTGCCCAGTTGTCGTCGCCTGACTTGGACGGGGCGGCCAACCCCAGCAACTGACTCGCTGCTGCAGACGGTCCTGAGCACTTTGACTGCCTCGGCAAGGTGGTACTTGCGACTCTTGAAACGGCTTGCCAGCATCACTTATTTGCGGCCGCGCCAGGACACTGGCGACAATCCGAATCGTTCTCTTGCAAACGCCAGCCACTGCAGTGCCACGAAGACGGCGACGGCCAGTGGGTGCAGTAGCCATCCCAGCCATCCGGACTCAAGTCGACGGGCAATCCACCAGCGTGGCCAGAAACTAAGACAAGTAGCGCAGCCCAGCACGATGGTCGCGGCCATCCATCCAACTCCACGCTCCGCCCAGCCATAAAACAGGGCATGTGCAAAGCTGGCCACAGGTAGCACGCTTGCTCCCAATAAAAGCATGGTGAACAATACGATCAACCTGGGCTGCGCAATCCCCTCAGTCGCATTCTTTAACAGGCCTCTGCCGACTTGAACGGTTCCCGCGTACATGCGTACTTGAGCCAGAGAGCTGGCATCCAATAAATCCGTCCTCAAACCCGCCGCTCGGTAGCTGCGCGGCAACTTGAGACCATCGTGGCGGGAGCCGCGAATACTTCGGTGACCATCGGCCTGGGCGTACGCTTGGCGGTGCGTCAAGAAGAGCTGGCCGCAACCCGCTCCAAACTCTGGGCGAGTCGTCGCTCGCATTTGGTCCAATGGCAGATAGCCCAGCAGTACGAAGTACATCATCGGAATGAGCAGCTGTTCCGCCGGCGATTGCATGATTTGTCTGGGAAAACCGCTTAGCAGCTGGACTTGGCGGCTGTTCAATTCGCGAATCAAGCTTTCCAGCGCTTGAGGCTCGAGCCGTACGTCCGCGTCCATGAAAAGCAACAACGGGTAGCGCGCTTGTTCCGAGAGCTGCCAACAGGCGAATTGTTTGCCATTCCAGCCGTCCGGTAACGGTTGACTGGCTATCAAGCGAACACGAGCGTCACTTTCCGCAATGCGGCCGACAATCTCCGAAGTGTTGTCTTGCGAGTGGTCATCCAAGACGACGACTTCCAGTTCGATCCCCTGATTGCTCAGCACGGAATCGATGGCCGCGGAGATACCGTCCTCTTCGTCGCGGGCAGGTATCAGCACTGAGATTGGCTCGACGGATTCCACGCCGTCGTGCCTCTGCTCGGTTGCTGGGCTGTCTGCCAGCAAAAACAGCGGGAGATTCCGGAATACCATCAGGGCCGGTAAGGCGGCCAATCCTAGGACCAGCAGCGCGTACAACAAGGCAATCAAGCTTTCTTCCTCACTTGGTTAAGCATTCCACACCCACTCAGGCGGGTCTCTGAGACAGCTCAGGATCCGCAGCGACTTGTCCTGGCAACGAACACGGGACCGAAATCCGCGAGGCTAAGGATGATTGCAACACACGGACCGATCCGTAGGTAAGATATCCCTGTGGATAACCACATCGCAACTCCCAGACTCTTCGAGATTTCATGAAGCGTATTCACCAATTCCAATTGCACCAAGTGTCGCAGCTTCCCGACACGTGGTCCGAGGCGGGGGCCCAGTTGATGGCAGACGGGGCCGAGGCCCCGGTCTTTTCCAGCTGGCACAAGCTGCTCAAGGCACTGAAGAACCGGTCTGGTGAGGAGTTTGTCGATCATTCCTGGCTGGTTTTGGACATGAAACACGCGGAGATCGTCGCGTGCATTGGCGCAACCAATCTGCAGTCTTTGCAGGAGACGACCAGTGACGAGCTGCCAACGGAATCTCTTCCTCGTTGGGAAACCAATCGCTTTGCACAACTGGGTGAACAAGTCATCTTTGAGAACCGCAACTTCTCGGGTTTCCACTGGCAACTGCTGGACGGTGCCGTGCATGAAGTCCCGCTGCGGTTGAGCTATTTGGAACGCAAGGCCGAACGGAACCCGAATGGAATGTTCGCTTACTGCCTGGGCTTGGTCGGCCAGTGGCGGGACATGTTCGTGCGGCGACCTTCGCACGTCTGATGCGCATTGCCCGGGCATGCGGCTTGCGCGGAAGCGCAGGTTTCGCTGGCAAGTCACGCGGCCTAAGATGGTCTCGCCAAGTCTCCAGAGCATTCTCACTTTTGATCTGGCCTGTTTTCGACGGAACGAGCAACCACCAGCGTTGATGACGCGGGCCATGTCCGTCCGACTCGCACTAGAAGCAGTCCAAAAACGCCTATCCAGTCGCGGTGATCGCGCCGCGCGGTCGAACCTATCGTGCCTGTCCATGAAATCTCCGATCTGAGTGACGCCCGTTTGGCGCCGTTTCGACAGTTGCGGCACAAGAACTGGATTGAAAGCAGCGGCTGGTTTATCGCGGAAGGCCCATTGTTGGTGGACCGACTGCTACGCAGCCAATACCGCTGTCAGAGCCTGCTGATTGATCGCAAGTACCAAAGCCAGTTCGCGTCGCGCCTGGACGAGGATCTGGATGTGCTGCTCATTGAGCATGATCTGGTGCACGAAGTTGTGGGCTTCGATTTTCATCGCGGCATTTTGGGCTGTGGCTGCCGAAGTGCTCTTCCAGACCTGCGTCAAACACTGGTTGAGCCGCTCGCTGACTCGGAGACTTTGGTGGCTACGGTGGGCGTTCAAGACCCCGAGAACATGGGCTGTATCTTGCGATGCTGTGCCGCACTGGGTGTCCAGCGTGTCATCATCGGTCCAGGCTCAGCGGATCCGTTGGGCAGACGAGCCCTGCGAGTTTCGATGGGTGGCAGCCTGCGATTGCAGTTGCTGCGCTCCCGCGACTTGTCAGCAGACTTGACTTGGCTGCGCGATCGGAGTCGACTGAGCTCTTTCGCAACCAGCTTGGATGGACCCGCCATGCTGCTCAGTCAAGTGCGACGGCAAGGTCCCGCGCTGATTCTTTTGGGCAACGAACGCAACGGAGTTCCAGCGGAGATCTTGAAACAAGCGGACCATTGCCTACAGATCGAAATGGAGCAATCCGGCGACTCACTCAACGTGTGCGCAGCGGCCAGTATCCTGCTGCACTACTTTTGCCGCTTGAGCTGACGTTCGTCCAACAACTAACGCGTCGAGAGAACACATAGTCTGTGCCATTAATGATGGCGGTAGCCTATTTCATCGACCATCGGCGGCCAACCAGTTCAAGCTTGCTGCATCAACAGAGCTACCAGCTCGGGTGACGTGGTCTCATCCACATTGATCGGCCAGCGGCGCAGGGCTTCAACGACGTGTTCCAATTGTTCTTGGGCGGTCAGCGAGAGGTCGACGAACAACACTTTCTGTTCCCCAATGCGGCAAGCGCCGCCGCCTTGCTCGTTAAACCACTCTTGACGCACTTCAAAGCCCGAGTTCATCGCCACCTGAAGCGCTTCTTCCAATAGGTCAACGGAGTGCATCTTGGATCTCCTTGTTCGCACAGCCAGTACCAGCCGGATCAATAGCTTGTGAAGTCGGCCGTAAGCCGGACGGACCGGTGTCTGGACTGTCACCGGATTCGAATCGGGAGGCTCGGCCAAACACGATCACCGGAAGCCGGAGACATCCATGCTCGCTGACTTGCTAGCAAACTATGTTTGGCGTAGCATAGGTGCAGTCCGAAGGTGGCCAGTGCGTCTGGCGCGGTCACACCTCATTCAAGCTGCCTACTCCCTGTCCATTCGCATCGCGCCGGGCTTACGTTCTCGGTGAGTTTATGCTCTCGAATCAGGGTAGCACCAGTCTGAACCAGGCAGCGGACGGAGACGGATAGGAATCTAGAGGGGATTTTGATGACAGATCGACGTCGAATTATCGTGGCAACCATCGGCGAACTCGCGACCGTTCGGTTCATTGATAAGAAGATCATCGATAGTACCAACATCGAAGAAATGGGCAGCGAGCTATTGGCCATGGTTGACGACGATCGTCTGAAGCACATTTTGCTCAATTTTGACGGGGTAGAGTTTCTGTCTTCCGCGGCCCTGAACAAACTGATCCTGTTGGACAAGAAAGTCAAACAGGTCGGCGGCGTCTTGCGGCTATGCAATCTGCGGGCGGAAATCATGGAAGTCTTTACGATTACTCGCTTGAATCGTGTGTTCGATATCCGCACGTCCGAAAGCGACGCCCTCAAAGCGTTTGGAGTCCCCAGCTAGTGCGAAGGGCGCGCACCTGTAGCGTGAATCAACAGCCAGTTCACGGCAAACAAGCGTAGCGACTGCACCGTCCGACAACGAGACCGTTGTTGTCGGCGATTTCGAGTTGACTTCCGTGGGATTAGGGAGCGAATCATGGTCGAACCCGCCTGGGCTTGGTCCTTGCTCAGAGAAATGCCGAGCTCGAAGGAAGTCGGTCACGAAATCATCGAGGAACTGCTGGCCGCTCTGACCGCCGCAGGCTGGGATGGACGGGATTTCTTTCACGTGCAAATGGCTGCTTCCGAAGCCATGGTCAATGCGGTTACCCACGGCAATCAAGAAGCCGACGACAAAACCGTTGAAGTCGAATTCAAGGTTTCGGAGACCGCCGCCTACTTGCGTTTTCGCGATGAAGGCCAAGGCTTCTGCCCCGACGATTTGCCCGATCCCCGCGACGACGATCACTTGGAATGCACCAATGGTCGCGGAGTCATGCTGATTCGTGAACTGATGACCGAAGTTCACTACAACGATTCCGGCAACGAAGTGGAAATGGTGAAGCACCGGAACACGGAGACGGAGTCCGCCGAAACCGCTTAGGAACCGCCGGCTTAGTCGCTTAGCCACCGACTTCCACGACCGCACTCTGGCAAACTGAGTCGTCTGAGGCAGTCGATGTCTCGTCCTACAAATACTGCCCAGTGACGCTGCGCTTGCACTTGGCAACTTCCGCAGGTGGCCCCGTGGCTACGATTTCACCGCCGGCTTGCCCTCCCTCAGGTCCCATGTCGATCAGCCAGTCACACGCTTTGATGACATCCAGATTGTGTTCGACGACCACGACTGTATTGCCTTGAGCCACGAGGCCATCCAGGACCAGAATCAGACGTTTCACGTCCGCAAAGTGCAGTCCGGTAGTAGGCTCATCCAAGAAGTAAAACGTCTTGCCGGTCTGCGATTTCGCTAACTCCGTTGCTAGTTTGATCCGCTGAGCCTCCCCACCGCTCAGTGTACTGGAGCTTTGTCCCAGCGACAGATAGCCCAAACCAACCTGTTGCAGACTGTGCAGCAAACGATGGATTTTGCTGAAGTTCTCGAAGAACTCGGTCGCGTCATCAACACTCATTTCCAACACGTCCGCGATCGAGCGGTCGCGATAGCGAACTTGAAGTGTTTGACGGTTGAATCGCTTGCCGCCGCAGACGGAACAGACGACGTACAGGTCTGGCAGGAAGTTCATCTCGATCTTTTCTTGACCTTGCCCCTGGCACTGAGTGCATCTACCGCTGCCGGCGTTGAAGCTGAATCGGCTAGCGGTAAACCCGCGCTGTTTGGCCTCGCGCGTGTTGGCCCATACTGCGCGTATCAGATCAAAAACGCCGCAAAACGTCGCTGGCGTGCTTCTTGGGCTGCGGCCGATCGGCGTTTGCGTGATTTCGATCAACTTGTCCACGTGTTCGAAGCCCGCTAGTTTCTTGTAAGGTCCAACTGGTGGTCGAGCTTGACCAATCTCAGTCATCAGCGCGGGGATGACCGTTTCGGCAAAGAGCGAGCTCTTACCACTGCCGCTGACTCCCGTGACGCCTACTAACATCCCCAACGGGATCTGGACGTTTGTTCGTTTCAGATTGTGTAGCGTCGCACCTGTCAATTCCAGCCAACGCCCGTCTTCCGGGCTGCGCGGAGGAGAATCACGGTGCACGTGTTGTTCGCCGCGAAGAAACTTGGCGGTCAGCGAATGAGCGTCATTCTCCACTTCGGAAGGAGGTCCTGCGCAGACGATATGTCCTCCGCGCGAACCAGCACCGGGACCAACGTCTACCAACCGGTCTGCGGCACGCATCATCGCCTCGTCGTGCTCGACGACGATCACCGTGTTTCCCTGTCTTTGCAAATCGCGTAACGACTCGATTAAGCGATCGTTGTCCCGCTGGTGCAGGCCAATTGACGGTTCATCCAGAACGTAGCAGACTCCCACCAGGCCACTGCCCACACTGGTTGCCAGCCGCACTCGCTGCAGTTCGCCGCCACTGAGGGAGTGGGCCGAGCGGCCAAGAGTCAGGTACCCGACCCCAACTTGTTCGAGAAATCGCAACCGATGCAACATCTCCGTCACGATTGGTCGGCCCACTGGCTCGTGGCGAGGATCAAACTGCAGCTTCGAGAACCACTCCAATACCTGCGTGATGCCCATTTCACACAGGTCATGGATGTTTTTTTCTCGCAAGTGAACTGACAACGCTTCTGGACGTAAGCGAGCTCCACCACACTCGCCACATGGCAAGTCTCGCAAGAATTCATCCAACTGAACCTGGTCGGCTTCAGCCAGCTGGTCGTACCAACTGTGCAATTCGCTCTGCAAGCCGGGCTGTGTCTTGGTACCCTGCCAAAACCGTCGCCGTTCGGCCGGCTTGAGCGCATCTAAGGGCTGGTCCCAGTCGACGCCATGTCGCTCTAACGCCCTTTGGATGATGGTTTTCAACTTGCGTTTTAGCCCAGCGGACACGCCGGTCAGGATGGCGAATCCGCCATGGCGCGCGGACTTATTCCAGTTGGCGACGATGCTGTCCAATTCGAATTGCAGCTGGTTTCCGAACCCGGAACACTCGGAACAGGCACCGTATGGGCTGTTGAAGCTGAATGTCCGCGGCTCCAGTTCTTCGTAGTTGACTCCGCAATTGGCACACGCGTACAGCGTACTGAACAACCGTTCGTCCCACTCGTTGCCGCGATCAGCCTCGGCGGCCTGAGGCGTCAGGTAGCTGACCGAGGCAAGTCCAGAAGCGAGCCGCAAAGCGACATCCACGGATTCTCGGAGACGATCTTCACTACTAGGGCGAATGACGACTTTATCGACCACCGCTTCAATTGTGTGATTTTTGCGGGGCGCCAGATTTGGCACTTCGTCAACTTCGTACAGCTGGCCGTCCACGCGCACACGCACCAGACCTGCAGCCCGAATTTCATTCAGCTCGTCGCGATGCGCGCCGCGACGTCCACGCACGACTGGAGCCATCAGCACCAACTTGGTGCCCTCGGGCAACGTTTGGATTTCCGCTACGATTTGGTCCGCGGTCTGCTGATCGATTCGGTGGCCACAGGCAAAACAGGTGGGCGTGCCCACGCGTGCCATCAGCAACCTGAGATAGTCGTACACCTCCGTAACGGTCGCGACCGTCGACCGCGGATTCTTGGCACCTGCCTGCTGGTCGATGCACAGAGTTGGCTGCAACCCTTGGATACTTTCCACGTCGGGACGCTGCATTTGGTGCAGAAACTGACGCGCGTACGTGGATAGACTCTCGATGTACTGCCGCTGCCCCTCGGCATATAACGTGTCGATAGCAAGTGAGCTCTTGCCGCTGCCGCTGACCCCGGTAATCACCGTCAGCTGGTTGCGCGGCAGATCCAAATCCACACCTTGCAAATTATGGGTGCGTGCTTTTTGGATCCGAATCGTATCGGGCGGGCAGCTGCGATCAATCATGGCCGCCGCTTTCGCAGCCTGCGTCCGGGTATTGGTAAAAGCCTTGCCCACTCTTGGTACCCAAGTGCCCTTGCTGCGTGTGCTGCTGCAACAGCTTCAATAGGTCCGCGTCACCGACAGGCAGTGGTTCGGCCCAACGCGAGTTGGCTAGGACCTGTTCAATCACGTCCAAGCCAATGCGATCCATCATGCCGAACGGGCCCAAGGGCATCCCGGTGACCGCTTGCCAGCATCGATCGATGTCCGCTCGATCAGCCACATCCAAGGCAGACAACTCCAGCGCCGAACGCAACAAAGCTTGCAGCATCCAATTAAACACGTAGCCTGGATGTTCTCGACGCAACACCAACGGGTATTGGCCGATACGTTCCGCCAAATCCTGCAACCGTCCAATCACATTCGGTTCTGTATCAGCACAGCCCACGATGTCGACGACGGACTCTCGCAACACCGGCACGTGGAAGTGAATGTGGGCAAAACGTTTTGGGGCCTCGATATATGGGGCTAGTAGCGATGGAACGAAGTACGACGAGTTGGACGCAATGATCGTCGGTGCTCGAAATAGCTGGCTTGCCCGTCTCAGCACCCGCTTCTTCAGCGATAACTCCTCAGGAACACACTCCAGCACCAACTGAATTTCATCGGTGGCTACCAGCGGCGACGTAGGCGACAACTCTGCCAACGGATCAGCAACTTGCACTGGTCCGAGCTGCTTGGTGGGCGTGTCAGACTCGGCCAACTGCTGCTCAATCCAATGCACAGCCTGTTGCGCAACCACAGCTTCGCGATCCATCATCCACACATTGATCTGGTGCAATGCCAGCCGCGCAGCGACCTGGCGTCCGACCCAGCCAGCACCAATAATCAGCACATTCTCGATCAACTTGCAATCCATTTGGGGCCTGAACCAACCGGGGTAGATGTGCGTTTCAGTTTAGGCAGACTGGAAACCCGTCAACTTGGACGCGGCGCCGCGCCGCTTACCGACCCATCTCCGAGGTCCTGTGAGTTACGATGCTGCGGAATCCTCAGTGCGACACTCGGGCTTAGAGGTCGCTTTTGAGTTCCAATTCGGTCTGCAATCGGCTTGTTTGAGCCTTGCCATCGTCGGTCTGCATCGACGAATTGCCCAGGATTCGCCTGCTTCGGCCTTCTCGGCAGAACTCAAAACGCCAGATTTCGCCTACGAAGCGAGGTTGAAGACAACCTCTTAACCTGTTGAACCAATAACTCGGCGACGTTAGGCCGGTTTCAATGTAGTAGAATTTAGTTTTGGTGGCGAGGTAGCGCAGTGGGCAGCTGCCAACGCGAGAATCTTGAAAGACGCATGGGCGCGGCAAGTATGGCTTGGCTTTCCGATCGACGGATCTCTCCTCGGTACCGTGCCGCGTACCTGGCCAGTCTGCAAGCGGTCATTTCGATGATGCTTGTTTGCTCGTTCGCAGGCTATGGATTTGCTCAAGCCAAGACACTGGAGCTGGAATTCAAAGCCGAAGACGGTCGGCATTCGTCAGTCGGCGAGGTGGTCGTCGAATACGCGGATGGCAGCCTGCTGTTTTTGACGCCCGATGGTCGCCTATGGGCCTTACGGAACGAGAGTATTCTGTCGCGAAAAGAACACGCTGGTCCTCTCGAGCCATTGTCATCTGAAGAGATTTACGAGCAATTTAAATCTCAATTGCCAAGTGGGTTCAAAGTTCACAAGACCAAGCATTACGTGGTTGTCCACAATACCAGTGCGGCCTACGCCAATTGGGTCGCTCAGCTATTCGAGCGGCTCCACCGCGGCTTTTACAACTATTGGAAGTCGCAGCGCGTTCGCCTTTCACAGCCTCGCTTTCCGCTGGTGGCGGTGGTATTTGCGGACCGGGAGTCTTACCTGCGCTATGCTGAGCGGGAAGTCGGAGATTCCGCGAAGGGCATGATTGGCTATTACAACTTGAATACCAATCGCATGATTACCTACGACCTGACCGGTGTCAGCGGGCTTGTGCCTCCGAACATGCAGATTCCATCCAGTCGCGTGATCAATCAGCTGCTGTCACGCCCGCAAGCAGAACGCACGGTGGCCACCATCGTGCATGAAGCCGTGCATCAGATCTCCTACAACAGCGGTCTGCAAGTGCGTTTGGCTGACAATCCGCGGTGGTTGAGTGAAGGACTGGCTATGTACTTCGAGTCGCCCGACTTCAAGAGCCAAACCGGCTGGAGTATGGGCAAAGTGAACTATCACAACTTGAAGGGTTTCGCCATGTACCTGCCCAAACGCCCCGCGGACTCACTGATCACATTGATCACCGACGACTCGCGTCTACTGAGTGCCGACACCGCCCAAGCAGCCTACTCGGAGAGCTGGGCACTGACGTACTTCCTGATGAAAACGAAACGCCAGAACTACGCGGCCTACCTGCAAGAGCTAGCCCAGTTGCCGCCACTTGGAGAGAAACAGACCGCACGCGAGCGCATCGACATGTTCAAGAAACACTTCGGCGACGACTTGGCGGAATTGGATCAGAAATTCGTCAGGTATCTACGTTCCGTTCGCTAGCGCGACTCGCTCTACCCTTGAATCACGCGTGTTCCCGCTAGATAGTCATGCAAACAGCGCTTGGAATCGCTGAAGATGAACAGAATATCGACCAGGGAGAAGAAGGGAATCAGTCCCAGCAGATTGCGTAACCAGTTACGCAGAATCACGCCACCAACGAAGCCGGGAACACGACCATTTATGGTGACGATTCGGATGGCGGTCAGGAATTTTCCGATCGTCTGACCACGCGTGGTAATCAAGTTCCACTGTACGATGATCGCGACCAATGGGAAAAAGTACATCAACAACAGACCGAGCAAATTGAATCCGCTTTCGGCGGGCGAGGACGAAGCTACCGCCATCAACCCGAGGTGGTCCGCCGCGAT
>JANQOL010000107.1 GCA_028289675.1 Pirellulaceae bacterium | reverse complement strand
CCGTAAGTGTCGACGATAATCTTGCGACCGGTCAGTCCGCAGTCGCCATCCGGACCGCCAATCACAAACTTGCCGGTTGGATTGACGTGCCATTCCGTCTCCGAGGAAACCCACTCGGACGGGAGTGTCTTCAAGATGAACGGCTCAACAACAGCCCGGACATCTTCGGACGTCATGTCCTCGTCCATGTGCTGGGTTGAAAGCACGATGTGCGTAATGCCTACCGGCTTGCCGTTCTCATAGCGCATGGACAGCTGGCTCTTCGAGTCCGGGCCGAGCTTGTCGCCTTGGCCGTCGCCCGACTTGCGAGCCCGTGCCAGATCCTCCAGAATCTTATGGCTGTAATAGATCGGTGCCGGCATCAGATCGGGTGTTTCGGTGCATGCGTAACCGAACATAATGCCCTGGTCACCAGCGCCTTCATCCTTGTTGCCGGCAGCATCGACGCCCTGGGCAATGTCTGCGGATTGTTCGTGCAGCAGGATTTGAACGTTGGCATTCTGCCAGTGAAAGCCGTCTTGCTCGTAACC
Source organism: Pirellulaceae bacterium (assembly GCA_028289675.1). Classification (GTDB taxonomy): domain Bacteria; phylum Planctomycetota; class Planctomycetia; order Pirellulales; family Pirellulaceae; genus Aureliella. The sequence goes on along the minus strand of JANQOL010000107.1, from coordinate 2,075 downwards.
GATATCCTTGATGGCAGCGCGCGCAACCTCTTCGATGTTATCATGAGAGATGCCGGCCGGCCCGCGCGTTTCACCCGCAATGACGACCTGATTGGTGGTTGCAAGTGTTTCCGCGGCAACGCGTACTTGCCAGGGATCCATACCGGCGCGCAGAGCCTCGCGGAAATAGAGGTCGACGATCTCGTCGGAAATTCTATCGCAGACCTTGTCTGGATGGCCTTCGGATACGGATTCGCTGGTAAAAAAGAATGTCCGAGCTGACACTTAGAGCCCCCGATCGTCACAATGTTGTTCGACAGGCCGCTGTTGTGCAGTCTTTACCGGAGTGGGTCAAGTTTCGCCCATGCGGTCTTCGGCCACTCGCATCGGATTGTCGCCTTTTGCGGACGCCGCGCAGACTGGCGATGGTGCGCCAGTTGCGATGATTAAGGCGATGGCTAGGCTGATGACTGCTGGCGTGGCTGTTGCTCGCCATGGTAGGCATCTTCGTCGGCGAGAGACTTGACCAGTTCGACAACCGATCGTCGAACCTTCGGATCAGAAATCTTAGCGAATGCGCGATTGAGTTCTATACCCTCGCGGCTCTTGAGAAAGCCACCGACGTAGTCCGTACTGGGTTCTTCGGCCATACCGGGAACGGCCTTGTGCTCGCCAAACTCCGGTGCTTCGTCATAGAAAAACTGGACATTTACACCCAGGACGTTCGCAAGCTCAAAGAGTCGGCTGGCACCAATACGGTTGACACCCTTCTCATACTTCTGGACCTGCTGGAACGTAAGGCCAAGGCGTTCCCCCAGTTTCTCCTGGCTCATGCCGAGTAGCATTCGACGGAAGCGGACCCTTGAGCCGACGTGAATGTCGATCGGGTTAGGCTTGCGTGCATTCCGACTTTGGAGCTCTCCGTTTTCCAATTGGTCGTCCTCTGCTTTGCACCGGGCTCACCCACCCCCGCCCCGGTGGCATTGCTACGTCTTGCACCAAGCCGACAACGTGTTGCCGTCAACAGCTGGAAGGGTCTATCACAACAACCAACTCAAAGTTGCAATTGTGTAAATCCGGCGTCAAACACTTCAAGTTGAACCGCACCCAAACTTCCACCTGGCCAGACTAGTGGTCCGAGATCGATAGCATGGGACGGCCGTGATTTGTATTAATTTTTGGGATTTCGGTGGCAAATTGGCTCTGTTTGCAGCGTCCCTCAAGACACTGATGAAACGCACCGCAGCCCGTTTTAATCAGTTAGCGTTTTGAACTTACAACTAATAATAGATAAAGCAGACACGAGCATTACGAATATCAGTAGTGCAAAAAAATCTCCAAATTTGCTGTAGATTGTAGGGGTTATTGGTCTAGGCAGACTCCCCATCACGACATCAACCTCGTTGATGCCAGCGGATTCTCGGATACGACCTCTGGCATCGACAATACCCGATACTCCATTATTGGCTGCTCGCAGAAGTGGTATCCCCTGTTCCACAGCACGGACTCGCGACTGGTGAAAATGTTGGTAGGGGCCACTCGATAACCCGAACCATGCATCGTTGGTCAAATTGATAAGGAGCTGTGGTCGCACGCGTTGCGATGAACCGTACTCGGGAAAGATCACCTCGTAGCAGATCATAAACAGCGTGCGCCCAAGGCCCGGCAATATTGTGCGTCGGCCGCCGGCCGGACCAGTGGAAAAGCCGCCGCGTTGCCGCGTGAGCTGCTCCAATCCAATCGCCTCTAGTGAGTCCTGGAAGGGTAGGTATTCCCCGAATGGTACAAGGTGGTGCTTGTCATAGATGTAGATCGGTCTGCCATCAGTGTCGAAAACGACCGCTGAGTTGAACACCTTGAGTCGCTCAGGCGGCTGTGCGCCTGCCTGTTCGGCGCGGATCAACCCGGTGATGAGATAGGCGTTGTCGGGCAACATCTCGGCAATGCGCGTGATCACGTTGGGTGCGCGCAGAGCCAGGAATGGCATCGCGGCCTCTGGCCAGATCACGATGTCGGTGGCCTGGTTGTCGGTAGACTGCTTGTCGGTAGACTGAGTGGCAGGCGTTTGCGTCTTTATGCGGTCGCGCGTCAGGGAA
>JANQOL010000075.1 GCA_028289675.1 Pirellulaceae bacterium | reverse complement strand
CCTTGGTGCGCTCCAGGAAATTGGCATCCTGCGTGCACTTGGATGGCCCAAGTCTCGAGTGGTCCGCATGATCCTGATGGAATCGTGCGGCTTGGCCTGGGTGGCCAGCTTGCTGGGGATCTTGCTGGCCGTCGGGCTGACGTGGGGACTTAGCCAAGCACCGGCGGTCAAAGGGATTCTCAGTCCGACCATTGGCTGGCAGGTCATGCTGCAAGGCTGGGTGCTGGCGATGTTGATCGGTCTGCTAGGAGCCATCCTGCCGGCTTGGCGTGCCGCGCGGCTGCTGCCCACCGAGGCCTTCCGCGAACCATAGACAGAGGGCGTCGCGTGTGGCCAACAAGCGCTGCGACGATCCACAAGAGAACTGCGATCGATCATGATCAACTCACACAATTCAGTAACCGAAAGCGGCGCGTATCTGGAGTCCGCACCGGCATTGGAGCCGATCGCCATCATTGGCGTTGGCTGCCGATTCCCTGGCGGAGCCAACGATGCGTCTAGCTATTGGAATCTGCTCAGTACGGGTACGGATGCGATTTCCGAGACGCCGCCAAATCGCTGGAACCTGCAGAAGTTCTACGCCGACGACCAGGCCCAACCGGGCAAGACGCAAAGTCGGTGGGGAGGTTACGTCGCCGACATCGACCAGTTTGATCCGCAGCTGTTCGGCATCTCGCCGCGCGAGGCGGCCAGCATGGATCCTCAGCAGCGCATGTTGTTGGAGGTAGCCTATCGGGCGCTGGAAGACGGAGGGCAGCCGGTCGAGCAAGTGGCAGGTCACCCAGTGTCGGTGTTCGTGGGTATCTCCAGTTTCGACTACGCGGTGGCCAGCCTGAGTTTTCGAGACCGAGGTGTCATCAACGCGTACAGCAACACGGGCGGCTCATCCAGTATCGCCGCCAACCGGATTTCATATTGCTTTGATCTGCGTGGCCCCAGTGTGGCGGTGGACACCGCTTGTTCATCGTCGCTGGTGGCCTTGCACATGGCTTGCGAGAGCCTGTGGCAAGGCAGCGCGGAGATGGCCTTGGCTGGAGGCGTGAACGCGCTGTTGATGCCGGATTTCTATGTGGCCTTTAGCCAATTGGGTGTGTTGTCTCCAGATGGCCGGTGCAAAACGTTCGACGCACGGGCCAACGGATATGTGCGCAGCGAAGGCGCGGGCATGGTGCTGCTGAAGCCACTGCGGGCGGCAATTCGGGATGGTGATCCGGTGTACGCAGTTGTTCGTTCAACAGCTCTGAACCAAGACGGCCGCACGCCGGGAATGACGGTTCCCAGCCAATCCGCCCAAGAAGCCCTGATTCGCGCGGCCTGCCAGCGGGCGCGGGTCGAGCCTGGGCAACTCAGTTACGTCGAGGCGCATGGTACCGGCACGCCCGTCGGTGATCCTATTGAAACCAGTGCTATTGGCGCGGTGGTGGGTGCCGGACGAGTCAACGGCAGCCGTTGCTTGATCGGTTCGGTCAAAACCAACATCGGGCATTTGGAAGCCGGTGCCGGCATTGCCAGTGTTATCAAGGTGGCCCTGTCGCTGCATCAACGGCGGGTGCCCGCTCATTTGCACTTTGAACAGGCTAATCCTGCGATCGACTTCGACCGCTTGGGACTCACGGTGCCCACGCAGACCCAAGATTGGTCCTCGACGGGCACACGCTTGGCCGGCATTAACGGTTTTGGCTACGGAGGCGCCAACGCGCACGTGATTTTGGAGCAAGCTCCCGAGGAGTTGGCCGCAAAGATGCCACCGGCCGAGCGCTCCACCGTTGCGCGACGGTTGGATGCCGCCAGTGCTGAGTCGGCGTCCGAGTCGCCCGCGCCGGGTCTGGTCGCTCCAGTGCTGTTGCCGCTGTCGGCCCATTCAAGTTCCGCGCTGGCCTCCCAGGCAGAGAACATGGCCGACTGGTTGGAACAGACCAGCGAGTATTCCATCGCGGAAGTGGCGGGCTACTGCGCTCATCGGCGCACGCACCAGAGTGTGCGAGTGGGTGTTAGTGCGACTAGTGCGGAACAATTGCAGCAAGAGTTGCGTAGTTTGGCGGCAACACAATCCGGAGAGTTCGCCGAAGACTTTCCGGCGGTCACTGGTGATCAATTGGCTTTCGTTTGCTCCGGCCAAGGGCCGCAGTGGTGGGCCATGGGACGCGGTCTACTGCGCTACTCGCCGGCTTTTCGTCAAGTGATCAAACGTTGTGACGCACAATTCGCACAGATGGGAGATTGGTCGCTGCTGGAAGAACTGAGTCGCGATGAGGCCTCGTCCCGCATGCAGCAAACTTCCATGGCCCAGCCCAGTATCTTTGCGATTCAAGTGGCGTTGGCTGAAGTTTGGAAGAGCTGGGGGATTCGGCCGGCAGCCATCGTCGGTCACAGTGTGGGAGAAATCGCGGCCGCCTACTTGTCGGGCGCACTTAGCTGGGAAGACGCTTGTTGCGTGGCCTTCCACCGGGGACGCACGATGGACTTGGCTTCGTCTCAAGGGGCGATGGTCGCAGCCGGACTGTCGGCGGACGAAGTGCCTCGGTGGTTGCAAGGCATCGAAGACCAAGTCGCGCTGGCAGCCATCAATGGTCCCTCGTCTGTGACCATTTCAGGCGACTCCCATGCCATTGAGGACTTGGCTCAACGCTTGGATGACCAAGGTGTGTTCTGCCGCCGGCTGGCGGTAGAGTATGCCTTCCACAGTCCGCAGATGGATCCCGTCCGCGATGAACTACTGCGCTCGCTCGCTCATATCAGCCCTGGTACAACGCATACTCAGATGATCTCGACAGTCACCGGCCAAACGCTGGAGGGACCTGAAGTCAACGCGGACTATTGGTGGAGGAACGTTCGGCAAAGTGTGCGTTTCAGTGACGCCATGGAGTGCCTGGCCGCGCAGAATTTCCGAGTGTGCGTTGAAATCGGACCGCATCCGGTGCTGGCCTATTCGATCAACGAATGCTTTCAAGCCGCCAACGTGTCGGTTCGTACCACCGCCTCTTTGAACCGCCAACAAGACGATTTGCAGTGCATCACCAAATCGCTGGGGCAACTGTATGGTATGGGCTTGGACGTCGATTGGTCAGGTTTCTACACGGCGCCACAGCGGAAAGTGCCCGTACCGAACTTTCCTTTCCAAAAGCAGCGATGCTGGTCGGAATCGATCGAGTCGCAAACAACTCGGCTGGCCGAACAAGACCATCCGCTGTTGGGAGAGCGAACCGATCATCCCCAGCCTGTTTGGCAGCAACGCATCGATCTGAAATTGCAGTCGTATCTGGCCGATCACTGCGTGCGAGGTGCCTGTGTGTATCCGGCTGCCGCCATGATCGAAACGGCGTTGGCTGCCGCCACCCGAGTGCACGAGCAAGCGGTGGCGCGGCTGGAGAATCTAGAGCTGCTGGCACCATGCTCGTTAGCCGACGAGCGACCACAGTGGTTGGAGACATCGTACGATGCGGGCCGCCGGCAATTGGCGTTGGCCGTTCGTGACTGCGAAGAAACGGAATGGCGCAAACTGGCGACGGTGCACCTGAGCTCTGCAGCACCCTTGGACGCCGGTCCGCACGAACAAACTTGGCCGACGCAGTTGCGCACAGTACGCCAGCGATGCACCGAAGGTTTCGATCAACAGCGTTTGTACGAATATTGCCAGCTTCTGGGACTGCACTATGGCGAGCAGTTCCGCGGGATCGTCAGCGGCTTGAGACGTGACGGAGAGGCATTGGTAGAAGTTTGCTTGGCCAAGCCTACCAGCGCGGCTGGCGAAATCAGCGACTATCTGATGCATCCCGCCTTGCTGGACAGTTGCTTCCACGCCATGATCGCGGCGGACCCCACTTTCGACCATACCATCGACGGACTGTACTTGCCTACCAAGATCCGTGAGATTTCCTTCTATCGGCGTCCCTCCGCGCGAGTGACCGTACACGCCAGGGTGCTGAGCAAGACTCGGCGTTCGCTGATCTGCAACTTGCACGTCTTTGACGATCAAGGCCGATTGTGCTTGGCCATCAATGAATTTGAGAGTCGCCGGGTCAGCGGCGGTATCTCGGCGGAGACGACCGAAGACTTGATCTACAGCTACTCGTGGGTGCAGCAAGACTTGCCGCCCCGGGAAGTGGTAGAACCCGGTGACCCAACTCGCTGGCTTGTCTTCGTGGACGAATCGGGCTTAGGCGGTGAGTTGGTCTCCCGGTTACAGGCTCGAGGAGATCAAGTTCAACAAGTGTTCCGCGGTGGCTCGGCTGGATCACCGCAGGCTCCAGGGCACTACGTGGTTGATCCTCAGGATCAAGTTAGTTTCCAAAATATGTTGCGGCAAGCTGCCGCCGCAGGCCCGGTGGATCGAATGGTGTATCTGTGGGGCTTGGACGTGCCGGATGACGAACAGTTGGATGCGTCGTCACTGGATGTTAGCACCGACTGGACCACGCTGGCGCCCCTATATCTGGTGCAAGCCTGGGACCAGGTGTCCAGCGCGTCGGCGGAATTGAGTTTGGTCACTAGTGGTGCGCAGTCGCAGGACGGCGCGCCGGAACTCACCCGCGTGGCTCAATCACCCTTGATCGGACTGGGGCGGGTGATTGTCAGCGAGTATGCCAACTTCCGGACGCAGCTGATTGACTTGCCGGCAGAGATCTTGGCGAGTGATATCGACGACTTGATTACCGAATTGCTGCGCGGAGATGAGGAGGACGAAGTGCTGTGGCGCCGGGGACGGCGGTTCGTGCACCGTTTTGCGCCCCAATCCGGCAAGCCTGCTTCGACGTCTGCAGCGCGCCATCTGCCTTGCCGATTGGCGTTGAGCGACTCGGCGGGCGTCGAAGAACTGCGCTACCAGACGCAGCCCGTCCTACCGCTGCGGCCCGGGCAAGTTGAGATAGAAGTTCGAGCGACGGGCTTGAACTTTAGCGACGTCATGAAGGCTCTGGATCTGTATCCAGGACTTCCCGACGGTCCGGTCGATCTGGGAGCCGAGTGTTCTGGGCGGATCAGCCGAGTAGGGCCGGATTGCCAGTGGTCTGTGGACGACGAGGTGATCGCCGTTGCACCCGGCGCGTTTGGCACGCACGTGACGGTGGATGCCGCGTTGGTGGCGCGGAAACCTAGCCATCTTTCGCACGCCCAGGCGGCCACGATTCCTATCGCCTTTCTCACCGCTGATTATGCGTTGCATCATTGCGCGCGATTGCAAGCCGGTGATGCCGTGCTAGTCCATTCGGCCAGTGGTGGCGTGGGGCTAGCGGCGCTGCAGTTGGCCAAACTGGCCAATATTCAGGTCTATGCGACCGCCGGCACCGAAGAGAAGCGGCAGTATGTTCGCCGGCAAGGCGCCGTGCACGTGATGGATTCACGGTCCCTGAAGTTCGCTGACGAGATCCAGCAGATTACCGATGGCCACGGCATTGACGCTGTGCTGAATTCGCTGCCCGGTGAAGCGATCGCCAAAGGGCTGTCCGTGCTCAAGACAGGCGGCCGTTTTTTGGAGATTGGGAAGCGCGATATCTATAGTGATCACGCTTTGGGGCTCTATCCATTTCGCAATAACCTCTCGCTGTTTGCCATCGATTTGGACCAGCTGTTCAAGCAACAGCCACAACGGATGGGCGACCAACTTCGCGCTTTGGTGCAGCGCTTTGAATCTGGCGAGCTTGAGCCACTGCCGTTTTCGGCGTATGCGGCGGACGAGACCAAATCCGCGTTTCGTTTTATGCAGCAAGGCAAACATATCGGCAAGGTGATCGTCAATTACGACCAACGCCCTCAAGATGTGCAAGCTGGTAGTTATGCGCCCCTGCAATTGGATGCCGACGCAACGTACTGGATCGCTGGCGGTCTGGGCGGATTTGGATTAGAAGTCTGCCGATGGATGGTGCAGCGAGGTGCCCGCCATTTGGTCGTCAGCGGTCGCAGCCGGCAACTACGTGCCGAAGCGCAAGCGGTGATGTCCGAACTGATCGCGCAAGGCGTGCGAATTGCCGTCATGCCTGCGGACATTACGCAAGTGGCGGACGTGCAGCGGGTGGTGGACACCATCGCCGAAGAAATGCCACCGCTGAAGGGAGTTATCCACTGTGCCATGGTCTTGGAAGACAAACTGCTAGTCGACCTGGATCGCGACACGCTGCAGCGAGTTCTGCGGCCTAAGGTGTTGGGTGGATGGAATTTGCACAACCAGACGAAGCATCTGGACCTGGATCTATTTGTCCTGTTTTCTTCGCTGTCCAGTGTGTTTGGCCATGCAGGGCAAGCGAATTATTCTGCCGCGAATGCTCTCCTGGACAGCTTGGCCTACCACCGACGCGCCCAAGGTTTGCCGGCCACAGTCATGAATTGGGGACACTTGGGTGAAGTTGGATACTTGGCCGAGCGCGAGCAATTGGGCCAACGACTCGAACGGCAAGGTGTACTGAGCTTTAGTGTCAAGCAGGCGATGAACTGCTTGGAGTATGCTCTGCAAAACCGGGAGATCCAGCTGAGCGTGTTGCGCATGGACTGGAGCTTGTGGCGTGGCCTGGGCACTAGCCATCGTGTGTCACCGCGGTTCGCGCACTTGCTGCGCGGTCAGGAATCTCAGGGCTCGGATCATGAACAAATCACCGCAGCGGGTTTGCGGGCTGCCGACGAAACGCGGCGGCGCGAGTTAGTGGAGCAGCAACTCCGCGCGAAAGCCGGTTCGTTATTGGGAATTCCTGCCAGCCAGATCACCTCAGACCGGGCCCTGCTGCAACTTGGGCTCGATTCGCTGATGGCCGTCGAGATGCGCAATTGGATCGAAAACCAAATGGAGATCAACTTGGCGATTTCCATCCTGATGCGCAGCGATAGCCTCGGGCATTTGACGAGCCACATTTGTGAGGCCATTGCGGGCGATGGTGGGCCGCTGGTGTCTGCGGACAAAGAGCCCGCAGACTCGGGGATCGAATCATCGTCCATTTCGGGCGTGCAGGCGGAAGCACTGTTGGAACAGCTGCCTAATTTGGGCACTGAAGAGGTAAGTCAACTGTTGGGCCAGATGTTGCGCGAGCAAGAGTCCTGAACCACGAAGCAGCGCAGCTGCGGTCCGAATGCATGAGTGCCGATTCATCCACCACCGCACAGTCGAGCCCCTCGGAGACGACACCGGATCTGACTGACTTGACTCCCGAACAACAGCGCGCCTTGCTGGCCCGGTTGCTGCAGGCCAAGGCGGACCAGGCGCGGACATTTCCCATGTCTGCGGGGCAGCAAGGATT
>JANQOL010000056.1 GCA_028289675.1 Pirellulaceae bacterium | reverse complement strand
TGGGCTACGTCGGGCAAGTGACCAGGGTCGACCGAACGGTCATCGAGAGCATTACCTACGCCAATCAAGTGCCGGTGATCCCGTCGATGTGCATCGACTCGCAAGGACAGAAGTACAACGTCAACGCGGATACTGCGGCCATGGCTGTCGCGGAAGCACTGGGCGCTGAAAAGCTCGTATTCCTGAGTGACGTCAATGGTGTCCGGCGGGACAAACACGATCCCAGCACGATCATGCACTCGCTGTCCGCGGACGAGGCGCGGCAATTGATCGAAGATCAAGTCATTGACTCGGGCATGATTCCCAAGATTGAAGCTTGCCTGGCGACGTTGGGCCGAGGTGTGCGCAAGGTACACATCATCGACGGCCGATTACGGCACTCGTTGCTGCTGGAGGTGTATACCACCAGTGGTGTTGGCACGGAAATCGTTCAGCAGCGCTCCGTCCAACCAACTTGACGTAGCGGTAGGGCACCACGAGGCAGCTCTACCGCTGCCTTGTTTTATTGATAGACAGCCCACGGGCAGAAGGAGCCGGCATGCCTGAAGACACAGCATTGTCATCGTCGCAAACGGTGGAACTCTTTGAACAATATGTCATCGGCAACTACCGACGATTCCCCGTGAATCTAGTGCGCGGCGAAGGTTCGCAAATATGGGACAGTGAAGGCCGCGAGTATCTAGATTTTTTCCCCGGCTGGGGCTGCAACCTACTAGGGCATTGCCCGCCACGTGTGGTGCGTGCCGTCCAAGAACAGGTGGCGGAGCTGATCCACGTTCCCAATACCTGGCACATGCATTCCCAAGGACGTTGGGCGCAAATGCTGTCAGAGCGCGCCTTCGGCAAGGCCTTCTTTTGCAATAGCGGCGCCGAAGCCAATGAAGCAGCCATCAAGCTGGCGCGGATTCATGGAGATCCGGAACGCTACAAGATCCTGACGTTCCAGGGTGGTTTTCATGGGCGGACGTTTGGCGCATTGGCGGCGACAGCTCAGCCCGCCCACCACGCCGGACTTGGGCCCATGTTGGCCGGCTTCAGTTATGCGCCCTTCAATGACCTGGAAGCGGCGCGCAGCGCCATCGATGAACAGACCGCGGCCATCATGGTGGAACCCGTCCAGGGGGAAGGCGGTGTGCATGTTGGCACCAGCGAGTTCCTGCATGGCCTGCGACAGCTGGCGGACGAGCACAATTTGTTGTTGATCTTCGACGAGGTACAAACCGGTTGCGGACGCACGGGTAAATGGTTCGGCTACCAGTATTTCGATGTCCAGCCCGATGTGCTGACGTTGGCAAAATCGCTGTGCGGCGGCGTTGCCGGAGGAGCGCTGCTGGCCAGTGACGCGGTGGCGAGTAGCCTGGTGCCGGGCAAGCATGCGAGTACGTTCGGCGGAAATCCGCTAGCGGCAGTAGCCGGCATCGCCATGCTGGAAACAATCCAACGAGAAGATTTGTTGACCCGAGCTGAATCGAATGCCCAGCAGTTTCGTAATGCTCTGCAACACTTGAAGCAGCGCTGCGATCACATTCGCGAGATCCGACAAGTAGGACTGATGATCGGCATCGAAATGGAATTCGAGGCCACACAGATCGTACAAGCCTGCTTGGAAGCTGGGTTGCTGATCAACTGTACTCAAGGCAATGTCCTACGCTTGCTTCCAGCGATGAACATTGAACCCGAACAGATCGAGCGCGGCATGCGAATTCTGTCCGATGTAGTTTGCGAAGCGGCCGACAAATCGGTTGAACCCGAACGAACCGTTTCTTAGTGCCTCTCTGCCAGCTGGCTTGACCGCCGGCTGAGCCGACGGCGCTCGTCGCGGGTTGGCTCTTGCATCCGTTGGCCCGGTGCTAACGCATGCGGCTCACGGCTCCCGGACAGGCACTTTGACCAGTACACCCATTTGAATCAGTGCAAAGGATGTTGACGTGAGACACCTGATCTCTTTGTTCGATTTGCAGCAATCCGAGCTGCAGACCATCTTGTCGCTGGGTGAACAAATCAAGACGCTGCTAGAGCGTGGGGTCCGTCCGCCGCTGCTGGCCCGACAAGTCTTGGCCATGCTGTTTGAAAAGCCTAGCTTGCGAACTCGTGTCAGTTTCGAAGCCGGAATCTGCCAACTAGGCGGGACGGCGATGTTCCTCGGTCAGGAGGTTGGTTGGAAAAGCCGAGAAACCACGGCGGATTTTATTCGAGTCCTGGCGCAATACACTGATTTCGTCGTCTGTCGCGCCAAACTGCACAGCTCCGTTCAGGAGTTGGCCAGTTTCGATCGGGTTCCGATAATAAACGGGCTAACTGACCTTTCTCATCCATGCCAGGCTTTGGCGGATCTGATGACCATGCGCCAATCAGGCCCTGATCTAGCCGGGCGCCAAGTTACCTTTGTCGGCGACGGAAACAACGTCTCGCGCTCCTTGGCACTGGCCAGCGCGATGAACGGCATGAAATTTCGCCTGCTAGGACCGCGTGAATACTTCATGACCGATTCCGAACTGCAGCAGATTAGCCAACGCTATCCCAATGCGGACATGCTGCAAAGTGAGCAGCCTGAGGAAGTCCTGGCCGGAGCCGACTTTGTCTACACGGACGTGTGGACCAGTATGGGACAAGAGGCCGAGTCTGAGCGGCGCAAACGAGACTTTGCGCCGTTTCAAGTCAACGAGAAACTGATGCGTCACGCGGCCTCCGATTGCAAGGTGCTGCACTGCCTACCCGCCAAACGTGGCGAAGAGATTACCGACGAAGTCATCGACAGTGGTCACAGTATGGTCGTCGAGCAGGCTGGCAATCGCATGCACGCTCAAAAGGGACTCTTGATCTGGTTGGCACTTCAACATGGCCAACTGTCTGCCGCGGACTTGGCAGCCGAGGGCATTCAATTGTCGTAGCAGAAACTGCCGGTTATGTGGAGTTAAGTCTCTTAAAAATTCTTTACGGTTGCAGTTTGTGAAGGTCGGTGCATGGCTGGGTGGAAAGTTACCAATTTGGCTGACGCCCCCGTCGACGACGCCCTCGATCAATTCGTGTCCATTGTCGGTGAGTCGTTGCAGACTTTCGATGCCGCGGTTTGGGAGACCTATTTTGACCGCGTGGAACGGGAAAACGTCCGCCTGGTCTGGGACAGACAGCGTTGTTGCGGTGGACTCGCCTATTATTCAATGGGGCAGTGGTACGGAGGGCGGATCGTGCCCGCAGCTGGTATCTCAGCAGTTGGTGTTGACCCGGCGGTTCGAGGTTCTGGCGCCGCCCATTCGCTCTTGGTCGCCGTGCTGGAAGAGCTGCATTCGCAGCGGATGCCCCTGGCCAGTCTGTATGCCTCGACCCAGCAGTTGTATCGCAAAGTTGGCTTCGAGCACTCTGGACATCGCTTCCAATACGCGCTACCCATGGCGTCTCTGCAAGCCCGTCCAGAGGCACGAGAATACCCAGCGGAGAGGACGCTCAATCCCGATCTGCAAGTGCTAGAACGGTTGGCTTCCGAACGCGGTGCCAAGAACAATGGCAACATCCACCGCACGTCCGGATTGTGGCAGAGGATTTTGCATCCCAAAGACACCACGACGTCCACCTATTTGCTTGGCCCCGCTGAGGCCCGGACCGGGTACGTAGTGCTCCATCACGGTCGTTACGTGGCAGGCCGTCCGCTGCCATTGACCGCTGGCGATTGGGTGGCAATTGGTCCTCTGGCGCTCCAGCGTTTGATGCGGTTGATTTTGGATCATCGCAGCGTGTGCGATCAGTTTTGTTGGTTCGGTGGTCCGCAAGATGAATTGCTGCTCGCGGCCGCGGAACAACGCTATCAGGTTCAACAAGTTGAGCGGACGCTCAGTCGTATTGTCTGCCTTCCCGAAGCGATTCGAGCTCGCGGATTTCCACCGCACCAGCAATGCGAGTTGCACTTCGACATCACCGACTCTCAGTTGGTTGATAACCAAGGAACTTGGATGTTTCAAATCGCTGACGGACGTGGTCAAGCGTTGCCCGGCGGAACAGGCGCCATCCAGTGCGACATTGGAACTTTGGCCACTTTATATTGCGGGTTGGCGAGTTGCAGCCAATTACGGGACGCAGGCCGCATTTCATCGACGGACACGCATCAAGTTCAACTGGCCGATGCCGCCTTCATGGGACCTGCGCCCTGGACCGCCGAGATGTTCTAAGTCCCTGCCGCACCGGCGGCCGCCCGATCAGGCGCAACGCGTTAGCGGCGGTTTTTGCAAGTAACGCGTGCCATGCGACCCCACCGACAAGCGACGAACGCAGCCCAGGTTGATAAAATGGTCCGCATAAATCAGCATGGCTTCTGAGGCGTTTGTTCATCATCACCTGCGGATATTCCTCCCAGAGCCACCCCTGCGTCCGCACTCAAAGCTCCTCGGAATTGAATCATGAAGAAATATCTCGGTTGTTGTCTATTCAGCGTGTTGTCATTGCTTGTTGGCCACGGTTTGGCCAATGAGCCAGAGACTCGAAAACTGGTCATCATCGCCGGCAAACCCTCGCACCCGCCGCGGATGCATGAATTCAACGCAGGTGTCCAGCTGATTCACAAGTGCCTCGAGCACGTGGAAGGTCTTGATGCCGAATTCGTGCTCAACGGCTGGCCTGAGGACGAATCGGTTTTCGCGGACGCGGATGCCGTCGTGTTCTACATGGACGGAGGCAAAAAACATGAGATTGTGCAAAGTGAGGAACGGATGCGGCAGGTAGACCAATGGACGCAGCAAGGCGTCGGCATTGGCTGCATGCACTACGGAGTGGAGGTTTTGGCTGATCAGGCCGGTAGTCAATTCAAACGCTGGATCGGTGGCCACTACGAAAACATGTTTTCCTGCAATCCAATTTGGCAACCCAACTTTAGCCAGTTGCCCAAGCATCCAATTACCTCAGGCGTCAAGCCATTTGCGGTCGAAGACGAGTGGTATTTCAATATGCGGTTTGTTGCCGACTTGGATGGCAATCAACCGGCCGAAATAGATGGCATGAAATTCCAACCGATCTTGGTCGCCAGTCCATCGGACGACGTTCGCGATGGTCCGTATGTTTATCCCAAAGGCCCCTACGAGCACATTCAAGCAAACGCCGCGCGGGCGGAAGCGATGATGTGGGTGGTCGAGCGCGCCGATGGTGGACGTGGCATGGGATTTACCGGAGGGCATTTTCACGACAACTGGGCTAATGACGACTATCGCAAGGTGGTCTTGAACGCCATGTTGTGGTTAGCCAAGGTCGATGTGCCCGAAGGCGGAGTGCATTCCAAGATTTCGGCGGCGGACCTGGAAGCCAACTTGGATCCCAAGCCCAAGAAGCGAAAGTAGTTGGGACATGGGCGCGTCTCCAGACCGCAAACAGAGCTCGGCGCGGCC
>JANQOL010000023.1 GCA_028289675.1 Pirellulaceae bacterium | reverse complement strand
GAGCAACCTTTCTTTTTGTTTTTGTCGCTGACGATTCCCCATGCCAATAACGAGGCCACGCGCGGCGTCGGCGACGGCCAAGAGGTTCCCGATTACGGGATCTACACGGACCGGGACTGGCCGCAACCTGATAAGGGGCAAGCGGCCATGATCTCACGGATGGACCGCGATGTCGGCCGACTCCTGGATTTGTTGCAAGATCTTCAGATTGACGAGCAAACTCTGGTGATGTTTTCCAGTGACAATGGACCTCACGCCGAAGGCGGACACGACCCAGGTCGCTTTCAACCCGCGGGTCCCCTGCGAGGCATGAAGCGTGACCTGACCGAAGGTGGCATTCGTGTACCGATGATCGCGCGCTGGCCCGGCCAGACGCCGGCCGGAAAAACTTCCGCACATGTCAGCTATTTTGGCGACCTGATGGCAACGGCGTGCCAATTATCTGGAGCCGCTCCACCATCCAACATCGACTCCATCAGCTTCGTTCCCACCCTGACCGGCAAGGGTGCATCCCAAGATCAACATGCCTACCTGTACTGGGAGTTCTACGAGCAAGGGGGCAAGCAGGCGGTGCGCAGCGGCAAATGGAAGGCGATTCGTCGACCCTGGATGACCGGACCGACTCAGTTGTACGACTTAAGCGTCGACATTGGTGAAGCCAACAACGTGGCCGCTGACTACCCAGAGCAAGTCCAGCGTCTGGAAGCCTTGATGGCCGACGCGCACCAGCCGCACCCCAACTGGAAACCGCGCGGGCGGATGCCCAAATAGCCTCAGTCTTCGCCCAGTCTAGCGGCTCTGAATCGCACTGAAGAAAGCTCGGAAGGACTGAGTTTGCTTGCCTCGTTCTCGGCGTCCTTTTCTAGTTGGGCCAAGTTGTAGATCCACTGCATTTTGATGCGAAACGGATCATTGCCCTCGGATTCCAACACGGCGTAGCGCACCGTATTGTGCGGCGGTTGATCTTCCTGTTCGGGAATGCCGGAGGTCAAATCAACGACCAGCCGCACGGGTAGATCCTTTCCATCCGGTTGCTTGCGGCGCAGTCGAATGGTGACTTCTTCTGCGATGGTAATCTCGACAATCAAATCATTCATCTCCGGATCGGAGCGAAATCTCGCTTGGCCTTGCTCGTCAAACACCGTCACCGAGGCACCATCGGCATAGATCATCGGATGATCGCCGGATGGGTCGACCACGAGATCGCGTGCCGTCAGTTCGGCGCGCAGCTCGGAGCCTTCCGGCAAATTGACGTAAACGTCCTTGGCCATCAGCGTGCCGGCTTGCCATTCGGCATCTCTGGCATGCACGACGGTTTCCTGATTGGTAATCCAGGAACCGGGGCTCATTCCGTGCAACTGGAACGCCTGAGTCAGGTGGCTATACAGGCTTGTGGCACTGCGCCCTTCTTTGCGAGCTCGAATCTCGGTCTTCACTCGCTTCCGCGACTTTGCTCGCCGATGCTCTGCCTGATCGCGCTCTTCAACCGTATCATGCAGACCGGCTGCTGCAACCAAATGGGCTTGCCAACCGCACAGACACAGACTGGCCAGTGCCAATGCACCAATCATCATTCGTCGCGACCGCCGCGAAACCTGGGATCGAGAATGAACTAACATGCGTAGTCTCCTGGATAGGGAACGGACGGAATAGAATTGATTCGCCAAGAGCAAATCAGCTTGCCGCGAGTTGGGATCGTGAAAATGCAGCAAGGTCTCGGCATAGGTCCGGCGGAGGCCGGTCCGATGGACCACCAAGGCATCACAGGACAGCTCGCAATCATCTTGCATCTGCTTAGCCAGATACCACACGCCGGGATGAAACCAGAACAGCGTGTGGTACAGATAGCGCAGCGCACTAAATAGCCAGTCACGCCGAACCAGATGCACCGACTCATGTTCCAGCACGCACTCGACAGCTTCGGCATTCAGTTGCCGCACACTGCCAGCTGGCAAGACGATTGCCAACAAGCGGGGCAGGCGAACACAGGCGGGCGCCGCCAGAGCAGTTGATTCAAGGAGCCTGACGCGTCCAAGCTCTCGGAGCCTGGCGATGGCTGGCGAACCCTTGGGAAAATCCATCGCAACACAGTTGCGTAACATCCGCCAAGTCAATCCAACTCGGACAGCCAACACGACTAGGCTGGTGACCAGGCCGATGACATAGATCACGAAGGCCGCCGCAACCCACGCACCGCTAAACGGTCCTTGAATCGGACGGGTTTCGGGTACTGAAGCCGGCGCGGAAGTCGGTGGCAGCAGCTCCATCGAATTGCCCGATGACCAACTTGAATTGGCGGAAGCTGTCAAGGGAATGGTTACCGTCGATTCATTTGCTGTTGGGCTGGCACGCCGTGGCCGCTCAAGCGAAGTCAGTTGCTCCATGGGAAGATAGTGGACACAGAGCGCTTGCCAGGGGAGTAGGCAGACGAGCGCAACCGCCAGCCATCGGTCGACGTCGTAGCGGAGAATGGCATGCCGAGGCATCCAGCGGCGCAGGCACCAAGCCACCACGACTAATGGCAACACGGCCAAAGAGGCCAAGCCCAAATGTTGAACCGCGACAACCATCATGGGCGTTTCCTAGTCGAGCCGCGGCGAGTCGGCTTCTTGGCAGCAGGCGCCCGCTCACGCAATTTCTCGTCGCGCAGTTTCTCGTCGACCCAAGCTCGTAACTCCTGCAAGTCCTCGGCGGACAGTTGCGGGTCGTCAATCATCTGGTGCAACAACGGCTTGAGCCTTCCGCCAAACATTCGCCGTGCCAACTCGGTCAGTGTTCGACCGGCAGCTTGGGCTCGCGAATAGGTTGGAACAAAATAGTGAGCCCGCCCCTGCTGATTGGCCAATTTGATGGCCTGCTTTTCGCGCAGCAATGTGAACACGGTCTGAACCGTGTTGTAGGCTAGCGGCTTGTCGCGACTGGCGTTGATACTGTCCAGCACATCCCGCACGCACACCGGTCCGGGCTGCGCGTCCCAGATGGCCCGCATCACTTCCTCTTCCAAACGTGTCAACTGAGGCGGTCCCCCCGCAGCTCGACGGCCCATCCTTTACTCCTAAATATTTAGGTGGTTACTCCTAAAGTATTAGGAGATCACGGCGCCGTGTCAAGGTCTTGGTTGTCTGGGGGCATGAGACGTGCGACGATGCTCCCAAAAGTCGCTGGATCGTCGGCAGGATAAGGAGTTTTTCCGGATAAGCTGTCCCAGCCCAACACGTGATCACTGAGAGACCGCACATGCGAAACGTCATCCTATGTTCCGCTCTGGTAACAGGAGCAATGGCTACCCTCAGCTGTGAAGCGAGTCCCTGGTGGCTCGGCTTTTCTCCCGAATTCAACCAGGAGCAAGGTCAGGACACTGCCACGAGCACGCCTTCACAGCAGCGAACCTTGGCCTTAGGTCAAGGAACGCTGGCGGGGGAAGTCACCGGCTCGACGGCGCTCTTACAGACCCGACTGACGCTCGGCACATCTCTGGATGAGGCGGGTGGGCTGCCAGGCGGACATGGTGTCGTTGGCTTTCAATGGGCTACCCAACCAGATTTCTCAGATGCCAACACGACCGGCTACGAAACGAGTCGTCCGAACCGCGACTTTATCGTACGGCACCAGCTGCGTGGATTGCGGGCGGGCCATAGATACTACTACCGAGCGCTGTACGGTCCATCTGAGGCGGACTTGACCCAAGGCCCCACTTGTTCGTTTGAAACGCTACCAGGCAGCGATGCGGAGCGCGACGTGCAGTTTATTGTCGGCAGCTGTATGAACTACATCAAGTTCATGCATGGACGGGCTGGCAATGCTCGCGGTCCAATTACGG
>JANQOL010000019.1 GCA_028289675.1 Pirellulaceae bacterium | reverse complement strand
CGATGAATGATGCCTCGTCCATGGGCGTAGGCCACGGCATCGGAGACGTCGATCATCAATTGGCACAGACCTCGCGGACCGACGTCCGGCCGAACGCGTCGCGCGTCTGCAAAATCGTCGATGGGGCTGCCTTGGATCAAATCCATCACAAAGAAGCCAACTCCGTCTTCGATGCCGCCGGCGATGGCATTGACAATGTGCGGGTGTTCCAACTGCTGGGTTGTTTCCAGCTCCCGTTCGAACCGCAGCCGATGTTCGACACTTTCATCCAGCCGTCGGTTCCAGATCTTGACCGCGACCGGTGTCTCCGATGTCCCGTCCAGCCGATGCGCTTTGAAAACGGCAGCTTGTCCGCCGGTGTGCAGCAATTGAGTTAGCTGGTAGCCGCCCAGGCAGGTGCCCGTCTGAACGTTGACAGATGGTTGGGGAGGTTGGTGATCCGCCAGCTCCAATGCTTGGCCAACTTTCTGGAGCAGCAGGTTGCCGGCAGCCAGTTCATCCACTCGGCGCTGACACGGTACGCAACTCCGCACGTGAGCTGCCAGCTCCGTGTCTGCTGGCTGTTGAGCCACTGACACGAAGTGTTCCAGTTCGAGCAGTGTTGGGCAAGAACTCATCGGCGATCGCGCTCAGTGACCCAGTGGCAAAGTGGCTATGCAGTGCGGACGTCTTTAAAGTTGTGCTGTCTGCCATTACTCCCGCAAGAGAGAGTAAATTTCCCTCGTCCATCGAGACACTGTTCGAATCCAAGGGTGCGACGACGGAGCACAACTCCAAGGGGCGCGACTCGGGCAACGTTCCATCATATCTGGTCAGCACGCGTAGATGCGTTTCTTCGGCGGATTCGCCGACTGTTGCCGGCCGGTCATAGTGAGCTGAGAAACCTCTCCCAGGTCGCATGGTGTGGTCGTACGAGGACTGCAGCCATGAATTGAGGACTCGCACAGGGAAGCCCATGAAAGCAGGTTGCATTCGGGCAGCTTGGAATCAGAATGACCTGGAGCGGGATGCCCCCAGTTTTTGACGGTTGAAACTACTTTGCAACAGGATCTTCAATGACTTCCATTCCACGCGTTTTGATGGTGGTGGCCTGTCTTCTGGCTGGAACATGTTCATTGTTCGCTCAAGAGTCGGATGAACATCAGTCGAGCGGCAAAATCTCCACCGGCGATTTGAGTGCCCTCAAAATGAGATCGATTGGTCCGGCGCTGATGTCGGGAAGAATCGCCGACTTGGCCGTCGATAGCGAGCAACCCAATACCTGGTACGTCGCCGCCGGATCCGGCAACGTCTGGAAGACCGTCAATGCGGGCACTACGTGGAAGCCCATCTTTGATAACTATCCGTCCTATTCCATTGGTTGCCTGGCCATCGATCCCAGCAATCGCCATACGATTTGGGTGGGCACCGGTGAAAATGTTAGTGGACGCCACGTGGGATTTGGTGATGGCATCTATGTCAGTCACGATGGCGGCGGTTCGTTCAAGAACGTGGGCCTGCACGACTCGGAACACATCAGCAAGATCTTGATCGATCCCCGGGACTCCGCGACGGTCTACGTCGCCGCACAGGGGCCACTGTGGTCGCCGGGCGGCCAGCGCGGTTTGTTCAAGACGACGAATGGAGGCGAGACTTGGGAACTCGTCTTAGAGAAAGGCGAATGGACCGGTGTGACAGATGTGACTTTGGATCCACGCAACCCGGACGTATTGTACGCCGTAACTCATCAGCGCCATCGTACAGTGTGGGGTTTGATTGATGGCGGCCCGGAAAGCGGCGTGTTCAAGTCGACCGACGCGGGGCAGACTTGGAGTCAGCTGACGAAAGGCCTACCGTCAAGCGATAAAGGAAAGATGTCGATCGCCGTTTCGCCGCAGAAGTCGAATGTGGTCTACGTCACGATCGAGTTGGCCGGAGGCGAAGGTGGCATCTGGCGCACCGAAAACTCGGGAGTTAGCTGGCGCAAGATGAGCGACTATGTCGCTGGTGGCACCGGACCGCATTACTATCAAGAGATCTACTGCGATCCGCACCGGTTCGATGTTTTGTATCACGCCAATGTGCGATTGGGACGCTCGATTGACGGTGGAGCTACCTGGCAAAGTGTGGCCAGCGCCAACAAGCATGTGGACAACCACGCGGTGGCTTTTCATCCCACGGATCCAGACTTCTTGCTGGTCGGATGCGATGGCGGCCTCTACCGTTCCTATGACTGGGCCAAGACCTACCAATTCACCGCGAATCTGCCGTTGACCCAGTTCTACAAAGTGGCTGTGTCCTACGAGCAACCGTTCTATCACGTCGCTGGCGGGACCCAGGACAATAACTCCCAGTACGGTCCAGTCCGAACGCGCTACAACTCTGGAATCCGCAATGCTGATTGGCGAATAACGATCGGCGGAGACGGCCACGATTGCGCCATCGATCCGGAAGATCCCAACATTATTTATGGCGAGTCACAGCAGGGTTACATTCGGCGTTTTGATCGCCGGACGGGGGAAACGGTAGACATCCGGCCTCAGCCAGAAGCCGATGAGGAAGATCTGCGGCACAACTGGGATTCGCCCATCGAAATCAGCCCACACTTGCATACCCGCATCTACTTTGGATCGAAGAAGCTGCACCGCAGTGATGACCGCGGCGACTCGTGGACGGCCATCAGTCCGGATCTATCCCGTGATATCGATCGTTTCACTCTACCGCACATGGGACGTGTGTGGAGTCTGGACGCGCTCTACGATCTGTATGCCATGTCTCAGTACGGCAACATCACGTCGATCGACGAGTCGCCGTTGGTGGAGGGCTTGATTTATGTGGGTACCGACGATGGTCTGATTCAAGTCACGGAAGATGGTGGCGAGAACTGGAGAAAGATCGACAAGATATTCGGCGTGCCCGAGTATTTCTTTGTTAACGACATCAAAGCCGATCGCCACGATCCGGATACGGTTTACGTAGCTGTCGACAATCACAAGACCGGCGACTATCGACCCTACCTGCTGAAGAGCACGGACCGAGGGCAGACCTGGGAATCGATCGTTGGCGATTTGCCTGAGAAGCACCTTTGTTGGCGGATTATCCAAGATCACGAACAGGCGGATTTGCTTTTCTTGGGCACCGAGTTCGGAGCCTTCGTCACCATCGACGGTGGGCAACACTGGACCAAGCTACCTGGCACGCCCACGATTCCCTTCCGCGACTTAGAGATCCAGCGCGACGAGAACGATTTGGTCGGAGCCACCTTCGGCAGAGGGTTCTACGTCTTGGACGATTACTCACCGCTGCGGGATTTGACAGCAGACATGTTGGACGGTGACAAATTTCATGTGTTCCCCAGCCGACCTGCCAAGTTGTTTATTCAAGACCGCGCGTTGGGCGGACCACGGGGATCGCAGGGCGACGCTTACTTTATTGCTCCCAATCCAGACTACGGAGCCGTGTTCACTTATTTCATGCCCAAAGATCTGAAGACTCGCCGTGACCGCCGTCGGGAACGCGAAAAGAAACTGCAGAAGTCGGGAGAAGACAACCCGGCGCCGGATTGGGACGCGTTGCACGAAGAGGAATTGGAAGAATCTCCGCGCGTGATATTTACGATCAGAGACACATCCGGAAACCTGATT
Organism: Pirellulaceae bacterium; assembly: GCA_028289675.1. Classification (GTDB taxonomy): domain Bacteria; phylum Planctomycetota; class Planctomycetia; order Pirellulales; family Pirellulaceae; genus Aureliella. Next base: position 684 of record JANQOL010000019.1, on the reverse strand, counting down.
GCGCGCTTCCGGGGCAGCACGAGGAAAGGGCTGCACCGCGTTGCCTGGGATCTGCGCTATTCCGGACTGTCGCGCGGGCCTTTGGTGACCCCCGGCACGTACACCGTCGAGGCAGCCCAGCGGGTTGACGACGAAGTGACGCAGCTGTCGGAGCCTATGGAGTTCAAGGTCGAGGCCGTCTTGGAACCCACCTTGGAGCCCAACGATCCAGAAGACACGCTGCAATACCAACTGGACGTGTCCCAACTGCAGAATCAAATTGTCGGTACTGCCCGCAAGTTGAACGAAACGTTGGAGCAACTTGACGAAATGAAGTCGGCAATTCGCAATTCGCGGAAGGTCGGCGACGAAACTTACGACCGGGCCCGAGAAATTGACCGACAGTTGGCTCAGCTAAAGATCACGCTCAGCGGTGACGCAGTACGTGAGCGTCAGAGCCAAGTCGCCAAGCGTTCGATCTTGGACCGCGTGCAAACTGCCTTGTTCGGTACCTTGGGCCATCGCTATGGTCCGACGCAAACGCATCGTCGCCAGTTCGAAATTGCCAGCGAACAGTTCGCGGAGTTCCAAACGGAGCTGAGGCAAGTCCTGGAGTCCGATTTGGCAGAGTTGGCTCAAGAGTTGGATGATGCGGGTGTTCCGTGGACCAGTGGACGCGCCTTGCCCAAGTCGTTCTAGTAAGGT
>JANQOL010000818.1 GCA_028289675.1 Pirellulaceae bacterium | reverse complement strand
CGTGATGCCGTGAGGGCCGGAATTCCGCATTTCCAGGGCCGTGACGGGCGCGTAGTTCAGTGCAAATCCGCCATGGTCGTGCAGCGAGCGGGCCAGTGATATCGTCAGCCGAGTATCGTCGAATTGCCCGTCACAGTACCGCACGCCACCGTGGAGACGGCCAGTGCGTTTCTCGTTTTCAATCAGGGTGTCGCGTAAGGCCGGACATAGCTCACGAGTCTGAGCAGTGGAAAGTAGACGGCTGTGTGCCATCCCTGACTTGCCTGCCAAGAAGTCGTAGGTCTTCAGGCCTGCGTAGTAGAACCAGCGCGCTCCAAACTTGTAGGCTGGAATGACAAAGTTCAACGGTCGTACGATGTGCGGTGCGTTTTGCAATAGCCGCTCGCGTTCACGTAGTGACTCGCGCACCATCCGCACTTGGCCCGAGCGGAGGTAACGAACACCACCATGAATCAGCTTCGTGGACCGGCTGGATGTGCCTTTGGCAAAATCCACGGCCTCCAGCAGCAAAGTTTGGTAGCCCCGTGTGGCGGCTTCCACAGCAGCACCCAGACCGGTGGCTCCACCACCAATGACGACGATGTCCCAGGTGTCGTGGTTGGTGGCCGCATCCAACGAATGTTGACGGCGCATGAACGATGACTCCGCTGGATGGCTATCAAACTGGCCGGCTATCGAGTTGCCTGGCTACCAGTTCGCGGGCTATTGGGCCCATGCTCGAGATCGATCCAGAGCCTTGCTCCAACCGGCTCGCAAGGCTTTGACGTTGGACTTGGACATTTGCGGTTCGAATGTGCGTTCCAATTGCCACTGGCTTTCCAAATCGTCGATGCCGTTCCACATGCCGACTGCCAGACCCGCCAGATAGCCGGCACCCATGGCCGTGGACTCGAATGTCTTCGGACGCACCACGGGTACACCGAGCACGTCCGCTTGGAATTGCATGAGCAGGTCATTGGTTGCGGCGCCGCCATCGACACGCAACGACCGAATGCGTAGTCCGGCGTCCGCCCGCATGGCATCTAGGACGTCGGCGGTTTGAAAGGCGATGGACTCCAAGGCTGCGCGGGCCAAGTGCGCCGCGGAAGTGCCCCGTGACAAGCCGACAATCGTGCCGCGTGCGAAAGGATCCCAGTGCGGAGCTCCCAGACCAGCAAAGGCAGGCACCATGAAAACGCCGCCATTGTCGTCTGCCCGTCGAGCGAGCTGCTCGATGTCACTGGCCCGCTTGATCAACTTGAGTCCGTCGCGCAACCACTGCACTACGGCGCCGGCGATGAAGATACTGCCTTCGAGTGCGTACTGGGTTTTACCGCCTACGTTCCAGGCCGTTGTCGTTAGCAAGTTATTCTGGCTGGGACGCATCTTGGTGCCGGTGTTCATCAGCATAAAACAGCCGGTTCCATACGTGTTCTTGACCATACCGGGGCGTGTGCACATTTGCCCAAACAAGGCCGAGTGCTGGTCACCGGCGATGCCCGCGATGGGAATGGCCGCCCCGAACAGTTTCCGCTGCGTCTCGGCATAGATCTCGCTGGACGAGGCGATTTCAGGCAGCACGGACACAGGGACCTTGAGGGCCTTAGCGAGTTCGTGATCCCAGGAGCCGGTCCGGATATCGCACAGCATCGTCCGCGACGCGTTGGTGATATCCGTCTTATGGATCGCCCCCGATGCCTGAGTTCCTCCGGTCAATTTCCATAGCAACCAACTATCGACGGTTCCAAACGCCAAATGGCCCTGACGTGCAAGCTGTCTGGCTTCGGGAACGTTGTCCAAAATCCACGCCAACTTGGTACCGGAGAAATAGGCGTCAATGACCAAGCCTGTTTTCTCGCGGATCTGCTCCGCCAAACCGCGTTTTTCCAGCTTCTGGCAATTTTGCGCCGTGCGGCGATCCTGCCAGACAATGGCGCGATGAATCGGCTGGCCGGATCGTTTGTCCCAGACCACCACGGTTTCCCGTTGGTTGGTGATCCCGATGGCCGCTATTTGATCAGCGCTAACCTTGGACTTGCGGAGTACTGCCTTGGCAACATTTAGCTGGGACTTCCAGATCTCGTCCGGATCATGTTCGACCCACCCGGATTTAGGAAAGTACTGAGTAAATTCCCTTTGTGCTTCCGCCTTGACGTTGCCTTGACGGTTGATCAGCAGCGCTCTCGAGCTGGTCGTACCCTGGTCCAAGGCAATTATGAACTTGGCCATCGTTGGGATCCTTGCCGAAACTGCTTGGACTCGAGCTCACGCCAATACGAGTTTACCGAGGAACTGAATTTCGAAGTCGGACTGGCGCGATGCGCCAGTCCGTCAATGCCTCGCCACCTTAGTTTCCGGTCAATCGTCGAATTTCAGTTCCTTGAGCATCTTTTTGAAGCCCTCTTCGAACTTCTTCAGCAGTACGGCCGAGCCAGTCATTTTGATAAAGTACTGCCCGCTGTCGCCGGTCACGATAATCGCCCCCAACATGCGGTGCTCTTTACGAACAACCGTCTTGCCGCCGGAAAACGGTCCTCCGCCCATGGTCTCTTTGAAGTCACCAGTGATGTCGACCCAGTGAACGGTCTGCCCATCGACTTCAAACTTTTCAACTTTGGCGCGCTCTTTCGTTGACTTGCCGTCGGGCTGCGTGAACTGGCCGTACCAGCGTTCAATGTTGGCGTCGATGGAACCGCCAGCACCCATGATCGTAATGCGAGCTGTCGGATCTCCTTCTTTGGCGTCAGCCGGCGCCGAGAACTCGTACTGCAAGATACGCGACCTGGGCTTGCCCTGCTTCCATTCCTTGGGGCTCAGTAGGTTCAATTTGCCTTTGGCCAATTCAATTTTGGTTTGTTTGTTAGCTGGTTCTTCGGCAATCACCTGGCAGCACAAAGCACTTACAAGCGACAAGCAGGTCAGGCTACGGATTATCTTCGACACGGATCGACTCCTCGTATTGGGTAGTGGCTATCAACGGTTTGGAGCTTGACGCTCACCGCCGAGTGGCCCCGCCGGGCTGTTCATTTCGTCAGACATATTCTAGCCGACACAGCCAGCGTGACGAGACACGGTCAGCGTATCATTCAACGCTGTAGCCTCGATTCCGTGGGACAGATTCCGCCCGGCTGCCGGTGTTTCGGTTTCGCACTCCGTGGTCCGTCGTCGGTCAAAGTCGAGCGGATGCGCAGCGCCTAGTAATGGAACCGAACCGGTGCGATCCCTTCTTGTCGACAGAACGCTATGGCGGCCAGTCCGCTTGACCGAAACGTAGCCATCCGCTGTTGCCATACCGCCACCTTACCAAGATCCAAGCCTCTCGCCATCTTCCGTGCTCCAGTTGAAAATTCATTGCCTTTTTGTCGGACCTCTGGCCGAGTCTTCAATAATTCCCAATGATTGCCCCTTCATTTGGCTTGTGGCGCTAGCCGACCCATGAAAATGCTAACACGTTCATAGACTCAACACTGACTGTGTAACGCTCTGCATTGAAACCAATACACGCTCTGCGTAGGTCTTTAATCCTGAGCGGATAAATAATACACCAGGTGTGAGCCGCCGATACAATCCGCCGGTTTGTATTCGTCAAGCGTTTCTTGAAGCCAGAGTCTGATCACTAGGTCGCTTTTGCTGACAGCAATCCAGCAGGGACGCTTAAGTGAATCAATGTTCTCAGGAAGCGATTCGAATTCTGCTCCGATAGCCCGCAATTCTTTGTGGCCGCTGAAAAGCGAACACACATATATCCTGTCACCTGCATGTTTCCTACACCATTCTCGTACGAGATAGGAATCTTGCCCCCAATCGGAGGCGTCGTTGAATAGGCACTTGAATCCGGTGGTTCTTCCGCCAGCAAGCAAATTGAAGGTGCTTAGCCAATGTGGTGCGTTGCACATCGCACAGAGTAAACTTGCCGCTAGCGCTAGCCAGCCGATGGATCGAATCAGCGCTTTGCTGCGACATATTATGACACTCACAACTAGAAGCATCGGTGGATATGCCGTCAAAATATAGCGGTGTTGCTGTGCAAATCCGGATGCAGCTGCTGTGGCAAACAGAATCAGCAAGAGTAAAGCGGTGGGCAGTCCCAGGCCTTGCAGTCCATCACTGAATATCGGTCTGTCCGCGCTCGTTCGTAGCATCCAGCGAAATGAGTTCTTGGCTAAGCTGGTGAGGAACAGGCCTGCCGCCACAGCGATAGCACAGAGTGTTCCGAGCGGTAGCTTGACGAGCATGCTGTAGATGTAGAACCACCACCACCCGTGCTCACTCTTGATACCAGCGGCATAAGAAACTAAACCGATTTCAAAATCGACCTGCTGCCGATCCAATCCAAGCACAACATCTACCGGTAAAGGAACAATCAACCATCGTTCGCTCATTCCGGTCCGACGGGATAGGTCAACTACAAATAGTTGTATGTCGCTTAGAGCCCTACTATTCAACTTCATCTCTGCCAAACTTGTCCCCCATCCCCGGTATCCATAAGGGATACCAATGATGGCCAGTGCGACAGCTAACACGAGGATGCCAAATACAAGCAGACGTCGAAGGGAGTGCCGGTCGGCTTGCCACAAGATTGTCAAAGGGACAACTGCGAAGAGGAGAATCGCTGTGAATTTCGTAAGGATCGCTAGACCTAGCAGACATCCTAGCACTATGCCGTGCCAGAGCGTTAGGTGTTGAGTTGACCAAGCCAGAGCGCGAAGGGTCGCGAGCATGAGAACCGCACATATGACGTCGCCGGAGAGTAGCACGCCATGTGATAGGATCTGAGGTTGAACAAGCCAAAGTCCTGCTGCCATCACGCCCGCCCCGTTTCCGGCAAGCTGCGTGGCCCACCGATACAACAAGACAGCACCCAGTAAAGTGATCGTCCCAACCCCAAGTCGGCCCACGCTTAGCCAGAACTGAAAACTCTCGGGAGCGCCTATAAACACTTGCCTTCCACGCCAGAACTCCGGGCGCCTGAGAGATTCATTGCCATGATCCTCTTTCGTCTCAACTACTCGCAATCCCGCGAGGTAAGCGGGGGCTGTAGCAAGCCCTCGGACAAGCGGTGGGTTCACCATAAATGTACGAGTGTCTCCATACTGCCAGAACCGCAGGCCCGCATAGAAATGTCCGAATTCGTCACTAACTGGCGCTTGAGAGATCGCTGAAAAGGCGAGGCAGCAAGCTGCAACGACTCCGCCAGCCCACATCACTAGATCCAGTGCTTTCCGCCTATACCCAATGTCGGTCACTTCCCGCACCTTCGCGAAGGACATCTCAACCTTTGATTAGGCCATCTTCAGCACAAGCAGAGAGTTTAATGCGGTACGGATCGGGCTGTGTCGTGCCGTTTCACCAGTCATGTGGTTTTGTTGCACAATTATGTGGAGGGGCTTACTGACGCAAACGCGATGGCTAGTCAGACGCGGCATTGTCAAGTGTCACATTCCGTGCACCTAGAACACATACTATCCCACAAAGGAAAGGAATGGAGATCGAATACAGTGAGATCGATTCGTTCGAATACCCGAAGCAGCCACAACTAATGTCTATACCTCGAACCCATACGGTGCTTTGGGCTACTGCGAACACTCCCAGTACTCCGGCAGATATCAATTTGGGAACTAGCATTTCAGAGAATGCGATTAAGCAGATTCCAAGAGAAATCATCGTAGGCGAAAGTACAAATGGAATTACCCAAAGCAAACTCAGCGGGACAAATTCGTAGTCCGCCGCCTTCACTGCAAAAAAGTAAGGATTCACTGAGTGGTTCAATCCGCTGTAGACTAGAAGGATCCCGACCACTAGCTCCGCAAATCGAACAACCGTATTCATACGATTCACCTCGTATTTGCTGCTGACCAATCCATGTATTCTGCAAAGCCGATTTCAGCGACCGAAACATCCGCAAATCCGATTTCAGACAGTGTTCTGGCCACAACATGGTCGTAGTTGCAGTTGGCGCTTTGGCAAAACACATACACTTTCGTATTTTTCGGTATTTTTTTCAAATATGCGTCTACGTCATAACGAGGGGCGTCAACCGGTACATTTACGGAGTTAGGTAGGCTTCCAAGCCGAAAACTACTTTGCCTACGAGCGTCGACTACCAAAGCATCTCCATCCTCTGTCGCACTCACCAATTCCTCCAGCCCAACTGAATTTAGCGTCGATCCAGAATGTTTGTACGGCATGAGAGCCAATCTGCACCCTTGACTGTATCCACTCGCAGTCCGAAGCAAGAATGCAGAGCATGTCCAAGTCAACACTACCGACACAACCAAAGCAAACATCTGATGGCTCTTTGATTCGAACCGGTCTTTTAAAAAGTAGACTGGAGCAAAGGCCACTGACACTAATGTGATCGATGCCAATGCACGCGCGAAGAGAGTCCAAGCATACGCCGTTTGATCCCGAGAGACGACAATTCCAATTCCGCTCCAAGTGGCAAGCAGCGCTGCAGCAGGCATGACCCTGCCTCGGCTAGAGCCCTCGTAAAACACGATTCCATCATCAGTTACCTCAACACACGCCCAGTGATCGTAGCTCTTTTTCGTTGGGTGGCTTCGCACATTGACAATGACAGGCCCTCCGGCGGCATGCAACTCAAGCAATGACATCGCACTACGAATCCTCGCAACTCCGCCATGACCGTGAATTGCAGCAGCCAGCTCAGCCGGCGTACTTCCGGTGCGTTGGCCGACTACAGATGAATTGCAAAGCTCCGCAGGTGAGACCGAGATGCCGACCTGAGACATGGCCCGACTAGCTGCATAGACACCGCACAAAGGCCCTTGCGTGTCCGTCCCCCAAGTCCACTCCCGCGGCAAGCGATCTCGAGCAGCGCCCTCGAACTCAGCACACTCAACGCTAGAGTGGAAAATCGTTACCACGAGAACAACGAGGAGACCCTTAGATATCACAATCATCTACCCGCGACGCTTTCGCATAAGCAAGATAACAATGCCAAGCATCAAGAAGCAGCCTGTCACGATGATGAGAAACTTAGTCGACGCCCTCCGCTCGACACGGTCAATGTCTGCTACATTAGGAACCGCCCACTGCTCTTCTTCAGACCAACGATAGGGGATTTGATTTGCGTCCTTCACAAGCACAGCTTCCCCGTCATTCAAACTAATGGGCGGAATGAAGCGATCGCCGACATCAACAGGATCAAAAGAAACCCTTTCCACCCTCCATGCGATGTTATGTTCGGCAACGACAGAAACTGCACTAGACTCGATGGAGCTGAGGCTGCATTTCTCGATAAAGTACTGCCCGGCTGGCGATTGGCCTATCTCTGTCACCTCTACTTCAAAGGTGGCTCGTTCCAGCCGGGAGTCCTCATCGTTCTTGAAGTACAAGACATCGCCAAGAGTGCGAGACGAGTCGATTCGATGCCCTGCTGTCTTTTCAATGACGCAGCGTTTTAAGACGTTCCCGCGTTCCTCATCGAACCAAGCTTCCGCGATACCAAAATCCGTTTGCCCTGAAACACGCAATAACCCGTCACGCCTCTCCAACTCACACTGCCCAGGCGGCAGATAGTCGTCCAAGTGGTATCCAGCTACGTAGCCGACGGGTGGAAAATGCCCAATACCAATAAAGACACCACATGGATTCACTTTAGGAACATCTGGATTTGCAACGTAAGACTGCAGTAGCGCTGACCTGGCAACAGAGCCATTAACGCTGTTTCCGTACTGACTGATTAGCTCTCCGTCTCGGTAAAGGGTATGGACTATCGATTTTCCGCTGCCCGTTTTTCGAGATTGATGAAACGCAGTGGACCTCCCGAGCTTACAATACGTAACTTCGAGTAGTTGCTCTTTGTCGTATCTCGGAACAGTTGGGAATTTGGCCACAAATTCCGCCTTGCCCTCAATCAAGACCGGAACAACGTAGGAATCCCGCTGCCCCATCGCTTCCGGCCCAGAAAAGAAAAGGGCAAGCGCTACCGTCACCAAAGCAAGTTCCCTGCCCAACCTGCAAAGTTTCAAGTAACGCTTCACTGAATAGGCCCATTTTCTTCGCAGAGGAAACCGAAAACGGACTAGCAACCCGTTCTATTTCTCTTGGGGTGGTTGTATGGCCCACCATCTGGCGAGCCGCATCCTGTAGCCGTGCAATCCAACGCATCGCCCTCACCATCCTCGCAGGTCATGAAAGCGCCATCGGGCGAATGACCAGATTCACACACCTCCTGGAACGCGGAGCATCCGGACGGCCCAGTTTCGTCACAATGCTGCCCGCCACTCAACTTGAAATCGCAGTCCCCGCTCGTCCCGGCAGCAAAATTTGGCACAGATGGCGCTAACATAAACGCCAACATGCATGCGGAAAGAGCTACGAATTTGAAATGATCACTGTTAAGAATTCTAGCCATCACAACGACTCCCATTCTTTCAAGAGAAAACGGTACATCTACCTAAATGCAATCACGCTGAGTGACACAAACTACGCGAAGATAGCCAATATCGGAACGTCCATGGAATCTCAAACCTCTGTCGACGCAGGACTGAGAATTAGACGCGGATCCTTCTAACAACAATAAGTAGAGCGAATCGTTCTTCAGAATCAAGAAAATTCGCGAGCATTTTTTCTAATGTTTGTTTTTCTAAGACTTATCTATCACAATCCCCGGGATTTGCGCGTGCTCGAGAGTTTACAATTCGTGAATCTAATTAGAAGTCTTAAGCTTCAAGCGCCAATTCAATATTGGAATCCGCTGAAGTGCCAAGAACCCTTGTTTTTGTTGGTTGTCCGGCCCGTGAACGGTACCAATTGAAGAGACCAAGGATTCTGTGTAATTCCGATGCAAGTTTGGAGAAGCACTGCCGCGTTGTTAGTAACGGCCTTGACATAGGTCGAGTAGTAAAGTGACTCGAGAGAGCCAATACAAGTTTCTAAGAAAACACGCAATGCAAGTTGAACTAAGAACCTATCCGAAAACAGATTGGCCTTGAAAAGCAGGTGCCCCCTTTTGGTATTTGAGAGTTGCGAACCTTTCAACTAGTCAAAAGGAGGTCACCATGGACGGTGCACGGAGTTTTGATGCTTATCGAATGTCGGATGAACTTTGGGAGAGGATGTCCTATTGCTTACCAGAATACAAGACCAGACGAAAAGGCGGCCGTCCTCGAGCAGATCTTCGCCGAGTAGCCGACGCGATTTTTTATCGCATGCGTACCGGTTGCCAATGGAAGGCTATTCCACCAGAGCTTGCGCCAGGAAGTACGGCTCACGCTTACTTTCAGCAATGGGCTGAGAGCGGTGTTTTCGATCTGCTTTGGAGTGCCGCTTTGTTTGAGTATGACGATCTTGTTGGGCTGGATTGGAAATGGCAAAGCGTCGATGGAGCCATGACGAAAGCACCACTGGGAGGAGCGAAAACTGGTAAAAACCCAACCGATCGTGGCAAGCTAGGAACCAAGCGTTCTGTCATCACCGATGGCTCTGGAATCCCTACCGGCCTCACCGTTGCTGGAGCCAATGTTCATGATCTTCGCTTGCTTGAAGACACAATCGACGACTGCCATCGTCGTTCTCCAGATCCTGCCGCCGACGTCACAGAGAACATCTGCCTCGACAAAGGATACGACAGCAAGCAGATTCGAGAACTTGTCGAAGGTGTCTTCGGATATGTCTCCCATATTCGGAGCCGAGGCGAAGAACAAAAACGATCCAATCGCAAGAAAGCACGTCGATGGGTTGTCGAGCGAACTCACGGATGGCTCAATCGATTCCGAGCCATTCTCATACGGTGGGAAAAGAAAGTTGAGAATCACATCGCTGGATTACAACTCGCTTGCACCTACTACACACTCTGCAGAGCTGGGGTTTTCGGATAGGTTCTTAACGAACTTGGGGGATGATTTTCTCTGTTTCTCCCTGCTGCTCTGCGTCAGTTGGCTTGTGCTCTTCACGTTCGATTCCTTATGCAATCTGGGACTTGATGACACCTTTTCTCTAATTGAAAGTCTTCAGTAAGGCATTTCGGACTTCGGATGTGATTCAGCAATGCATCGGACACTACGGTGGGAGACAGTTTGACCGGCCGGAAATCACTCGGATCTTCCCAAGGTCTTGAGCTGAGCTCGTTGCCGAAAGGGCCATCAAATATCACCCACGCAGAGTCGCGCCTGCTGAACGCGCTTTCTCCATCTTGCCAATAAGCTGCCTCAGACTTGATCTAGTCTTGGTCACACCGCAACTAACACTTCGAGATCTAGCTGGCGGGAAACGGTTGGCCACGCAAATCAGCTTGGCAGCTGGGATGCTTGGCGTTGATCCAAGGCGCGGGATTATGAGTTGCTTCCGGTTGGCGGGATCCCAAATCCGCCGCCGCCTGGAGTTTGTATTTCCAGGCGGTCACCGGGGAGCACTGTGAATTGGCAGCAACCTTCCAGCACTTGACGCTGACCCGAGCGAATCAACGTGTTTGTTCCTGGGCAACCCGGCTGACCTCCTTGCATTCCAAATGGAGGTTTGGCGCGGCGCGAGGTTAGCAGGGACACGGACATGGGTTGCAAGAATTCGAATTCGCGCACCATACCGTCTCCTCCAGCGAATTGGCCTTGGCCGCCGCTCCCGGAACGAATCTCAAATCGGCGGAGCCTAACGGGGTAACGCGCTTCAAGAACTTCCGGATCCGTCAAGCGCGTATTGGTCATGTGGGAGTGTACGG
>JANQOL010000248.1 GCA_028289675.1 Pirellulaceae bacterium | reverse complement strand
TGGGCATGCTTGTTGTAGCCCAGAACACACTTGCCATACACAACCTTGAGAAAAAAAGGAAAATGACAACGCCCTAAGCTGGACGATCTCTAAAGCCTGCACTCCAGCGGACCAACAGACGGCCAACTAAAACGCTCTAGTTGACCGCGGCCAGCAGCGGCAAATTTTCTTGTGTCGAAACGACCACGCCGCCGGGCTTTTCGACGGTAATCGCAAAGGCGACCGGACTGATGACTTCTAACTTGGCCTGGATCGGCACGACGACTTCGCCGTCAGAAGTGATGTCAAACACGCCTCCATCAATCGGCTCATCATCGCGTGCCGGATCGATAATCCACAATTGGTATTGCTGTTGGGTCGGATCATTCACGGGCATGTCGACGAATCGCATAAAGCCTTCTTGCCGTGCGTTGCTCCACACAACGTCACCGCCGACCTGATTTTCGAAAGGGGTTTTTCCTGCATCCCAGCTGACTTGCACCAAATCATCGGCCTCTTGCAGCAACACATCACGCGCCTCAAGGCTCGACAGGGTCGCCGAGGAAGATTGCGGGCGTGACCACCACAATCCACATGCGATCAGGATCGCGGCTGCGCATGACAGCCAAGCCATCCACTCACGTGCGCTGACACCTGTCTTGCCCGCCGACAGTCTATCGTCGACAGTGCGGGCTAGGGTAGGAGCGTGCTGATCTACGTCGCTACCAACCAAGCTGGTCACACTCGAGTCCGGAGCGGCCGAGCGAGGGATGACCTTGCCGGCATCCGATTCAATTCTCATCCGCAAAGAAGACGGCAACGGGTCGCTGGGCAGACCTAAACAAGCGAGCTGCACGGCCGCGGCAGTTCTCTCCAGGTCAGCACGCGCCTGCTGTACGTCGGCGCTGCCTTCCAAACTGGCTAGCTGAGCGGCTTCCGCATCGTCGAGATCCCCAAGAACCTCTCCAGCCAGCAACTCCAAAATCTCTTGGTTCGGCGGTGGCCAATCTCTGTTATGTGCGTTACTCATCGGTCGCCCCCACCAAATGGCCAGCGGGCATGCTGCGCGACATACAGTCCCTTAACTGGAGCAGAGCTCGACGGGCGTATGACTTCACGGTTCCCAGGGGCATGTTCAGACGTGATGCGATGGCAGAATGCGGTACGCTTTGGTGGACGGACATCACAATGACTCGCTGCTGTGCCTCACCCAGCTTGTGCATGCACTCGGCTGCCTTCTGGGCCTCGTCGGCGAGTTCGACAGGGTTGATTTTTTCCATGTCGGGAAGCTCAGCATGCGCCTCGTCGTTAGCAACTGCTTTCAATGAGCTGCGTTGGCGACGCAGTCGGTCGATTAATCTTCGGCGGGCCACCATAGTAACAAACGTAGTCTCGCTAGCCTGTGTTCGGTCGAAACTTCCCGCCTTTTGCCACAATTCAATAAACACATCCTGAGTCGCATCTTCAGCATCAGCGGCATTCCGAAAATGCTGCTTGGCCAAGGACCATACGAGATTGCCGTAGCGGTCAATGCAGTCAGCGACCGCGGTTTGGTCGCCGGCAGCAATACGTTCTAGCGTTGGCTGATTCAATTCGCGACTTTGGGATAGATGTTTCGAGTCCATGAGCCCGGTATATTGAGTATGACCGGAGTTGAATGCCTTCGGCAAGGGCGTTCTCCAGAATTGACTTTCTGAAGAACGCCCTGATGCGTACTTGAGCATCGATTAGTGCCCCGCCGGAAGGCGAGCGTACATTTGATCGATGCCGTGCCGGAACGTCCAAGCTCGCTCCGTTGCACAATGCTGATGTCGAGCCGTTTCCATGACGCTGACCATGTGCTGCTTGATCGAGTCGCACATTTCGGTGTCCATCAGGCCGACCATCGTTGTTTCGTACAGCTGGGCACATTGGGCGTGATGGCCATCGTTGAACAGCGCTGCGCCTTGGGCAACCGCATTTTCCAGCACTTGCCGCGCGTCGGCACCCTTCGCAGGCGGCATCAATACTGCGTCGATGACGTGAATCACACCGTTGGAAGCGTCAATATCGGTGGCAACCAACTTGGACTTACCGATCATGGCACCCTTGTCGGTGACCTTCACCATGGCCGGAGATCCTTGCAAAGTCTTCACGGACTTCGCTGCCACGACGTCCTCCGAGTAAACTCGACCCGGAACGACATGGTACTTCAGAATGTCCACCAACTGATTCTTGTTCTCAGGCTTCAGCAGCGACTCGATCGTGCCCTTGGGCAACTTGCCGAACGCTTCATCGGTGGGAGCAAAAACCGTCAAGTCGTCCTTGCCGGACAGGGCGTCTACCAACCCGGCGGCCTTGGCGGCAGCCAGTAGCGTCTTAAACGTACCCGCCTTGTCGGCCGTTGCAGGAATGTTATCCGCGGCAGGCAAAATCACGGAATCGATGACATGGATGACCCCGTTGTCGCACTCAATGTCAGTGGTCACGACCTTGGCACCATCAACCATTACGGTGGAACCCTTGACGGCAATGTCCACGCGCTGACCATTCACGGTCTTGGCGCCGGACAATTCCACGACCTGCTTCGCCAACACCTTGCCGCCCACGACGTGGTACGTCAGGATGCCGGTCAGCTTGCCCTTGTTTTCAGGCTTGAGCAGGTTCTCCACCGTGCCCTTTGGCAGTTTTGCAAAAGCCTCGTCGGTGGGCGCGAAGACGGTAAAAGGTCCATCACCCTTGAGTGTGTCAACCAAGTCGGCGGCACCCAGGGCGGCAGCCAACGTCTTGAAATTGCCCGCTCCCACGGCGGTGTCGACAATGTCGCCCGCCCTGGCGCCTGCGGCTACCAACGTCAACATTAAACCTGCTGCTAACGATTTCACGCTCATCGATTTCATCTTTCTGTCGAAGTGTAAAAACTGATCTTGCACATACGAACCGGCCGGTTCTTGGGGTGTATTCGCGACCGAACCAACAACGGATGCAACAACTTCGAAAGAATTCCAGATTTCGCAGAAAACCTATCCGCAAAAATACTGGATCAGATACGCCGCACGATGGTGCAGCGGGATGATCGTGATTGGCGACCGCAGAAAGCGGCAAGAGATCACCGCGAGCAAGAACGCTGGGTCGGCAGCCGCAGCTCAGGGCGCAGCCAGTTGCTGGGCGAAGTGCAGGTAGTGCTGCCAGTCCCAAGCATTGATGTCGTGCTTGCCTTGACGCAGGTGGTAACTGACACGTCCCACCGATGCTCTGTCGGGATCGGGTAGTTGATCAAGCTCTAAGCCTGAAAATCCCCAGCGACCATAAATCTCACCGCCCAACTTGGCAGACAGAAACTCTCCTCGGGGATCCGCCCAACGGTCATCCGACGCACTAGCTACGTAGACCGGTCGCGGCGCTAGCAGTGCCACCAGCTGATGTTGATCGATGGGCAGCTGATCTTCGTTGAGATTGTATTGCTTGAAATTGGGAGAGAACCAATGCGGGAAAGAATGATTAATCCGGCCAACTGTTTCGCCGAATGCCCGTCGGCTGAGCGCAGCACCACCGCAGCCGGAGTTGTTCGAAATTGCTCCCGCGAAACGGACGTCATTGGCTGCCGTCCATAAAGCGGTCTTGCCCAACCTCGAGTGGCCTATGACAACCACGCGGTCGCCATCGAATTCGGCGACGTCGTTCTGCAAGCAGTCTAGCAAGCGGGAAAGCCCCCAGCTCCAGGCTGCGATAGTACCCCAACGATGCGGTTGTTCAGCTGACGGGCGATGATCGGGAAACAAGGCATGGACGCCGTTCCGAAAATCATCGTCGTAGTCTGGATCAATGTCGCCGCAGTAGGCTGTGGCAACGCCCATGCCGGTTTCGATAATCATTTCCACCGGCCACCGGGACTGGCTCGTACCGCGTCCGTCGGCCGTGGCACGATGATTTTCCACTCCCTTGTCAGCGCTCGCTCGGCACCAAGACTGCGTAATCGCCACCTGTTCGTCCGGCACAACCGTGTGATTGCCGTAGAAACTCAGCCCCAAAAACCCTGGCACGGGCTTATTTGCGCGCTTGGGAGTGAACACCAGCAAGTCGATGGTGTGCCTGCCGGCTTCCGTGCTGAGCGTGACACGGAACTGTTGCCGCAGGGCTTTGCCGGAGCAGCTGTCACCGCTTTCGAATCGTTCGCAAACGAGCTGATATGGAGAATCCGGGGCCGTTCCATACATTTGATTGGCGAATGCGTGACGAATCTCTTCTCGACGTACCTTCCAGGCCGCCGGAAAATCGTCCGCTTGACTTGTCTCCTGGTCCAGAATCGCAGGCAAGCGATATTCTGGGACTCGTCCTTCGTCGTAGTTCGCCACAAAACCGGGCTGGGCCATGGCTGCCTTACCGAGGAACGCTTTGCCGAGGAACAGGGGACAACCAATCAACCAGATGAGTAAACAGTGCGACCAGATGTGCCCCGTTAGAATTTGCCGCAAACGCCCGCCAAGCATACTGGAAACCTTTCAATTTGGGCCACTTTGGTTGGGAATGATCCGACCGAGGTGTTGGTTGCAAAACCAGAGTGAACTCTGGTTACAATACAGTCCCCGACGCGCCGGCCCCGGTTGGCCACCCTTGCCGTTCCTTGGCCGGTTCGCGGGCTGGGTGCGGCGGTAGCTCGGGTCAGTGTACTCGATTCGGCGCACCTTAGTTTCTCTCATGTTGGG
>JANQOL010000790.1 GCA_028289675.1 Pirellulaceae bacterium | reverse complement strand
GTTTTGATCGGCTTGCTTGGTGTAGTCGCTTGCGCGCTCCTCTTTTAGTTTGCGATCGCGGCGTCCATTATCGGGCTTGAGAATTCAACTGCCTCAGCAGCTCAGTGCGTGAGAAACGCAGGTCGGCGTAACGCTGCATCCACTGTTGGTGTTCCGATTGGGTTGGCCGCCGCTGGACGATCTCTTGAAACACCTTTTCCAGCCACATGGAATTGTTGTTCCCGGCAGCGTCAAAGTACTCTTGGGCAGCCATCAATTCCAGTGGCATATCTCGAATGTGATTTGCGATGCCCGGTGTCGCTCGCAGAGCCGCCAACTCCAAGAATGTCGGCTCCCGACGTAGGTAACGGCGATAGAGCCGGATCAGTTGGTCGTCGACGTCGTTGTAGTTGGGATAAGCGGCTGTCACGGTACCACCGACGCTGCCACTGGAGCTATTCAAAGGTGTCAACTCCAGCAAAGCTTGCTCAGGATGACCGCGGGTCAACACCGGACGCGCTGGTGAGTTCAAAATCATGCGTCCACCCGACGTGACGATGGCCCTGACCTGATACGTATCCTGCGGGTCGATATATGCGGGGTCGTAATTGATTTCGAATGGAATGTTGGTGCTGGATTGCGGCCGAAAGCGAGTCTGGCCATTGCGTACGCTGTAATGCGGGCGGCTGACGTTTTCAATCTGCACCGTGACGATGGCGTCCGTTGGCAATGTCCGCAGCTGACGGTTGATGATGGTTCCCGCCAACAGGCGCTGGCTGCTATCCAATTGGATGCGTACCGAGGCCAGTCCGTAGTTGCGGTGGTCCTGAATGACAAACGCGACGTTGCCGTTGGCGTCCGCACGGCGGTTGACTTCTTCTGTCAGGTCGTAGAGCCGGCCATCCACCATACCGACTTGAAAGCCTCCTACGGCCACAATGACGTCGCCCGGTTCAATGCGTGCTCGGTCGGCAGCCGAGTTTGGTTGGACTTCACGCACACGAACACCGACCTGCGTGTTATCGCCTTGTACTCCCAGCCTCCACTCGGATGAGTTTTGGGAGCGACCGTTGTCGAGCCAATTGCTGCCGCCCCAAAGATCGTTGGAGGTTTGTCCTGGGCCCGACCAGCGGCTTCGGTCATCGATTCCATCCCAGCGTGTTTGCGCGAGACTGTGAACCGAAGTGATCAACGTGGCGGTCAGGGTCGCGGCGAGGGTGAGCCGCGGAAAAATCGCGATTGGTTGGCACATGTTAGACGTCCTGGTGACAAGAAAGCGACAAGTTTTCGTACGTGGTTTCCGAGCGTGGGCGGTCATCGGATTTGAGTGGCGCCCAGCTTCTGCATGCCAGCTCGCAGCAGTGGCAGGTCGACCGGAAAGAACCCAACCAAGATGGCTTCCGCTTGTCCGGCTTGGCACAGTCCATAGTGTACGAACGCCTGGCCGGCGCGCGCGTTGGCATCGGTTTGCCCCATGTCCAGCACCATCGTCAGCGGTCGCGTGAGCGGATATTGGCCGCTCAGCACAGCGTGGTCGTCACTGGGTACGACTTGCCCGTCCGCCATCAGCTGCAGCGCCTTGACGGATTTGCCCTTCGATCGCAAACCACAAATGGCAATGCTCAGCGGATCTTGGCTAACTGTCTGCAGCACCTCAGCATTGGACACGTGACTGGAAACGCCTTGGCGAAGTGTGCAGGAGCAGAATACGAAGTCGGCCAAAAACCGCTGAGTGCCGCTTCTTTCGCTGCGTGAGATGACGCGGATCGGTTTTTGCGCCCAGGCTTGTCC
>JANQOL010000740.1 GCA_028289675.1 Pirellulaceae bacterium | reverse complement strand
CGTTCACCTCGATCGATCAGCCGTCCACGACTCTGGCTCTGAAGATTCCGGATCTCGGCCCACGTCCTGGAGGCATCACCGAAGGGCAGACCTTTACGGTCAGCGATGGTCGCCGAACGGTGACGTTCGAATACGATTTGGACGGCAATGTCACTGCTGGCAATGAACCCATCGACTTTAGCGGCACCAGCACGGCCGAAGAGCTGGCGATCATTACCCGTCAAGCGTTGGCCGACAGCGTGCTGTCGGTGAGCCCGACAATCGTGGCTCCCGAGCTGGTGCACATCGGCTTGAGTGCCAACGGGAACGCTTCGGTTGACTCGTCGCAGCTGGTGTTGCTCGGTGTGGCCCGGACGCCTGCCGTTGGACAAACCTTTGTCGTCGGTGGCAACGGACAAACGGCGACGTTTGAGTTCACCGCGGATGGCACCGTTTCCGGCAACAACGTGCCGATCGTGATTGGACAAGCGGACACGCAAGAGCAGATCGCCGATCGGATCGCCGCGGCCATTGAGGGCGCCGGACTGGGGCTTGCTCCGGTCAGCGTCGGTGACGGCAATATTGCCGTGGGCGGTTCGCTCAACGATACCGTGGATCTCAGTGGGGCGCCGGCGCTCAGCCTGTTTGGCCAACCGGGCGTGCAGACCAAGACGCGTCTGGAAATCTTGGGGCCATTGATCTTGAACGTACCGTCTCGCGGTGCCAGTGACATTGTCGACGACAGCACGTTTGCCATTACTGCCAACGGCCAAACAGTTACCTTCGAGTTCGATGGCAACTTTAGTGGACCGTCCACCGCCGGCAATGTGGTCATTCCTTACAACGCGCTGAGCACCGTCAACGACATCGCTCAAGGCTTGGTCGTCGCCATTGCCGGCTCGACCTTGGGAATCACGCCCACCAACTTGGGCAATGGTCAGGTGGGACTGGGTAACTTGCAGACCAGTCAAGTCGATCTGGGAACTTCTAGCCTGACGACATCGCGCGGCGTGGTGGCCGACGGTGAGACGTTTACCATCAGCAACGGCACACAGTCGGTGACGTTCGAATTCGAGAACGTTGATTTCGGCAACGGCTTTGCCATAGGCAATCAGCCGATCTTGTTCAGCTTCAACAACAGCACGCCAGAATCTGTGGTGGCCAGCATGAAGGCTGTGATCGAAGGTTCTGGGCTGGGACTGACGACCAATGTGTTGCCCGGTGGCATTCTCGAGTTGAATGACACGCCGCAGTTCACCACCGATACCCGCGGAGCTCCCACGTTGGTTCGCTCTGGTGTGCCGGGCGGAGCGAACGCGGTGTTCTTTGTCCAAGATCCGAGTTTCTCGGGTCAGAATATGAAGAAGGCCATCATTGACGCGATCAACCGTGCCAGCAATACCAACCTGGTGGCCGCTGACCGCGGAGGAAACACGTTCTTCGTCGAGAACGCAGTGTCGATCAGTTCAGAAATCGACAGCTTCTTCTTGCGAGGCGTGGCCGATCTGGGCAGCAATCTGTTGAAGCCGAACCGCATCAATGACGAAACGGCGTTCACGATCCTGATGCCTGGCGTCGGCTTGGACTATGGCGATGCTCCGGATCCGTTGAGCACCACTAACGGACGATACAGCACGCAGCACGTCAATGACGGTGCCCGGCACGTGGTGGGAGATACGGTGCTACTGGGTGTTAGTATCGACAGCGAAGCGGACGGCAATCCAACGCCGCTGGCCGATGGCGACACCGATGATGGCGTCGTGTTTGGCACCAATCTGCCCAACAGCACGTTGGTCAACAATGGTGCCGGTGTCTTCAACCGCAATATCCTGACCTCCGTCGAGGTAACGTTGTCCAGCGCTGGTTTTGTGGATGGCTGGATTGACTTTAACGCCGACGGCGACTGGGATGATCCCGGCGAGCAAGTTCTGCAGTCCGTGGAATTCGATGAGCGCGAGCTGACGCGCACGTTCCAGATCACGGTGCCGGCCACGGCTCCGATCCCAGGTGCGCCGACAACCTCGTATGCTCGCTTCCGTTCGAGCTCGACGGGCGGCTTGATTCCCACGGGCTTGGCCTCCAATGGTGAGGTCGAGGACTACGTGGTGACGATTGTGCCCGGCACGCCTCCGGTGGCCATCAACGATACCTACGAGTTCAACGAAGATGGTCAACTGACGACGACGGATCCGACTGGCAATGGCACGCCCAACTTCACTATCGATGATGGTGTGGCGGCCAACGATACCGACGTTGAAGGCGGTCCGTTGTCGGTGACGGTCGTGGACTTCCCATCCAACTCGTCCGTATTCACGCTGAATTCCGACGGTACGTTTACTTACCGTCCCGAGCCGAACTTCAATGGCATCGATACTTTCACTTACAAGGTGAACGATGGCATTTTGAATTCCAACAACATTGGCACCGTCACGATCCAAGTCCTGGAGGTCAATGACCCGCCGACCGCCGAAGACGATAGTCTGACCACGGATGAAGACGTGGTGATTGACATCGACCAATCGGTGTTGTTGGCAAACGATAGCGCGGGCGATGCGAATGAGACGGGACAAACCTTGGTGGTCTCCCGTGTGGATTCGATCTCTGCCCAAGGTGGTTCGGTATCGTTGTCGGGTGGACGCATCGTCTACACGCCGGCGCCGGACTTCAGCGGCTCGGACAGTTTTGAGTACACCATCACCGACAATGGTACGACGGCTGGTATCGCGGCTCCTCTCAGTGCGACGGCCACGGTCTTTGTCACAGTATTGGACAAGAATGATCCTCCCATCACCGTCGGTGACCAGCGGACGGTAACCGAAGATACTCCCGACACGTTCGCGGCTTCGATTCTGATCGAAAACGACTCGGGCGGGCCGGGCGTGGAAGCCAATCAGCAGCTGAACTTCATTGGTGTGCAGCCAGAGAGTACCAACGGCGGTACGGTCACGTTTAGCGGCGGTATGGTGACCTACACTCCGCCGGAAAACTTTGTGGGCACGGACACGTTCTTCTACATCGTTGGCGACAATGGTGAAAGTGGCGGAGTTGCAGATCCTCAGCAGGCCACCGGAACGGTGACGGTGACGGTCGTGGGTGTCAACGACGAGCCAACGGTGCAGAATCCGTTCGGCACGGTCACCATGGACGAAGACGATCCGGCTCGCACCATCGAGCTGTCGGACGTGTTCTTTGATCCGGATGTGTTTACCAACAACGACAGTTTAGAGTACGTTGTCGAGAGCAATTCCAATACCAGCATGGTGTCTACGTCCGTAAGTAACGGACAATTGGTGCTGCAACTGAACGCGGATCAAAACGGTGAGAGCGTGATCGTAGTTTCGGCTACGGACAATGCGGATCAGACCGTGACGGACACGCTGACCTTGACCGTCAATCCGATCAACGATCCTCCTCGACTGGTTCAGGCTTTGCCCGACCAGAACGTGAACGAAGATGACAGTGTGCCCACACTGCAGTTGAGTCCCAATTTCTTCTTCGATCCCGACGTGACACTCAACGGCGACCAGTTGACGTTCGCTGTGGTGAGCAACACAAATCCGCTGTTGGTGACTCCGGTGATCTCCGGCAGCGCGTTGAATTTGCAGCTGCAACCGAATCAGTCGGGCACAGCCGTGATTGCCATTAGCGCCACCGATAGTACGGGACAGACGATCAACGACACATTCAACTTGGTCGTCAATCCGCTCAATGACGTACCTGTTACTCAGGAGGATAGCTACAGCGTGCGTCAGGGTACGACGTTGACGACGACTGACCCGAGAGGTCTGGTTGGGGGCACGGACGACGATGGAGTCCTGGCCAACGATAGTGATCCCGAAGGTGCGGTGTTGTCGGCGGTGCTTGTCGATTCGCCTCAGTTCGCCTCGCAGTTCGTACTTAACTCAGACGGTACGTTTACTTACCAGCACGACTTTGCCAGTGGACGCACCGGTGATTCGTTTACCTATCGGGCTACCGATGGTAGCGGCCAAAGTCTGATTACGACGGTCACGATTCAGATTGATGAACCGCCGCCGCCGCCGCATCAGAATCCGATCATGAATCTGGACGTCAACGCGGACGGATTTGTGTCGCCCATCGACGCGTTGTTGATCGTCAACTTCTTGAACACCAATGGAGGCGATGGCTCCGTTGAGAACTTGCCTGCTCCTCCTCCGTTCCGAGACGTCGATGGCAACAACTTCATTACACCGCGGGACGCGTTGTTGGTGATCAATGCCCTCAACAACGCCAGTGCGGGCGGTGAAGGCGAAGGTCCACTCAGCAGTGAATTGTTGGCGGGTGCCAGTCAGCCATTGGACGGCTTTTCGGCTCTGCAGTCGCAGCATGTGGCTAGCCGCAACACGGACAACGGCCACATCGGTATGCGAATCGTTGAACGTGGCGAGGGCGTTTATGGACCGTTACCGCTGGCCGACGCTGACGCCGATGTGTTTGCGGAGATTGGCGATGATGCGGACGCGGCCCTAGCGGATACCAGCTGGGTCGACGAACGGCTCCCCGAGGGCGAAGGTGACACGGATATCCCGGTTGATCTGGCTTTAGCGAGTCTGCTGGGTGATTTACACGGCAACGGAGACGCGTAACGAGTGACAATTCTCGCCAACCGATCACAATCGATTTTTTGAACATTTCAGTATTGCGGCGCCTGGGCGGATTATACGGCCAGTGCGTCGTCGGTACGTTTATAGACTATTAGATCCAGTTGCTTCCAACCAATTGGCATTCCTATTTCAATCCCCGGAAGGTAAGTCGCATGGCTAGCCAACTCTCCTCCCTCCCTCACTCCTCTTACGAAAAGCAGCTGAAACGCAACCGACTTCGCCGCACGCTGCTGGAGACGCTCGAGCGACGTGAGTTGTTGGCCGCAGATGCGGCCGCTCCGGTGTTCGCCCCCGGGACTTCCATGGATTACGTGGATTCGATGATTGCGCAGTTCGCGGCTGGCCCGAGCGGCTCGGGCGAGGACCGGGGAGCCATCAACCTGCAGGGTACGCGGTGGGTGAACACCGCACTGGGTACGAGTCCGAATCAAGGTGATCCGGCAGCGATCACCTGGGGGATCGTTCCCGACGGTACCATTTCCGACGATAACTCGCCCAGTAATCTGGTCGAGTTCATGGACAATATCTATACGCCGGCGGGAGAGCGGAATGGCCCGGTCTCGCAGCGTCCCTGGTTTCCCATCTTTCAACGCGCCTACGATCGTTGGTCCGAAGTATCCGGCCTGACGTTTGTCTACGAGCCAGCGGACGACATGGCTCCCATGAACGCCACCAGTGTAGGCGTTGATGGCGTTCGCCCGGACGTACGGATCGGCGGCCACAATATTGACGGCAACAACGGTGTGCTGGCTTACAACTATTTCCCCAACGCAAGCGGCAACAATGGTCTCGATGGCGATATGATCATCGACACCAACGATGTGTATTTCTTCAACAACGCCGATGGACCTTCCGGAGAGAACCGCGCATTATTTAACTTAGTGATGCACGAATCGGGCCACGGCATTGGGTTGGGGCATGTGATTCCCGCGAACCAGACCAAGTTGATGGAGCCATTCATCTCCACGGCTTACTCCGGGCCTCAGCACGATGACATACTGGGCGCTCATGCCCTGTACGGTGATCCCCTCGAAAACAACGATGTGTCCGGCCAGGCCACCGACCTAGGCGAATTACAGAATGGCATCACCAGGCTCACAGACAATACGGTAGACAATGCTTTGGATCAGGACTGGTACCAATTCTCGGTACCGTCGTCCGGTCGCATGTCGCTGACGCTGGAACCCCGTGGCGAGCAATACGATGTCGGACCCCAGGGTGGTACCGCCATTCCCGAAGACACGCTCGACAACCTGGACCTGGAACTGGCCGTGTACGCCGCCGATGGCACGACCGTGCTGGCACAGGTCAATCTGAACAGCTTTGCCGAGGCCGAGCAGCTGGACGACTTTGATTTGCCGGCTGGTGGCACCTACTTTGTGCGAGTTTCCGGTTCGGGTCCGGAAGACGAAATTCCTCAGCTGTACGACCTGACAATGCGGCTGGCGGGTTTGAGCGGTCCCAACGTGGTCGTCAATCCACCGCGGTTGCTATCGGTTTCTCCAAACGTGGGAGAGATCTTCAGCTTCAATCGCACGAACAATCTGGAGCTTGGGCCCAACGAGTTGGTGTTCCGCTTTGATGGAGCCCAGTTCTTGGATGCCTCTTCGTTCGGCGGTATTCGCATCACGCGGGCCGGCTATGACGGTCGGTTTGACGAAGGCAACGAGGTTGTGCTGGAGCCGGGCTTCATTGGCTTTGGCGACTCCGAGCGGATCATTATCGCCCGCTTTGCGGAAACGCTACCGGATGATTTGTACCGCATCGAAGTATTTGGTGTCGACGATCCGGGCAACGGCATCACGGCGGTGCGTAACATCGCCGGAGACGCTTTGCGGCCGCGCATTGAGGGTACGGACCGCGATACGCTGTTCTTTGATTTGGAATTGGGCAATTTCATTGAAGCCATCGTGCCTCAGCCCACGTCACGCAGTCCCATCTCGGGCGAGATCCTGCAGGCGCGCAATCAGATCGAAGTCTACTTCAGCGAAGGGGATCTGCTCCATCCCACCGACATTGCGACCGGAAATCTCGCCCCGAATCCGACCGTGGTCGAACCCAGCTTCTACCAGTTGTTCGCCGATCGCGGTACGGTTACCAACACGGACGACATGTTGTTCAACCCCGATACGATCGAGTACTTTGCCGATCGCAACATGGCGCTGCTGACCTTCGCCAGCAACATCGAAGCACTGGATCCAAGTCAAGACACGTCGTACCGATTGCGCATCGGTACCAATGAGTCTCGGCCGCCTGTGCCGGTGGTCATTGGGCAAGCTGCCGATCCGGGAGACACGTTTGACGTGACCGGCGACGCTGATTTGGGCGTGCTGAATTCGCTGGCCAGCATTGAAGTGTCCGAGCAGATTGTAAATGCATCTGCGTTCCCACTGGATTTTCCGGGTGCTCCGGACACACCCGGGTCGCGTGAAGTCGTCGATGATCCGCAGGTGAGCGAAAGCCACTTTATCTTCGACAATCCGGACACCGACACCAACGTTCAAGTTCAGTTCTACAACTTCGACAAAGTGAATCCGGTCACGACCGACGTGAATGGACAGCCGTTGTTTAGCTCGATCTCGCCCGCGCAAGAACAGCGTGCTCGCGAGATCTTTGAGCTGTACGGATCGCTATTAGGTATCTCGTTTGTCGAGACTGAGGATCAAGGCTGGACGGTGGCGACCGCAACCATTGATGGTGTTGGCAATGCCATTGGTCAGGCCGGCGGTACCACGGCCATTATGGATGCGGCCGAATCCTGGAATGATGAGTTTGGTGCCAGTGACGATCCTACCAAGCTCAGTTGGTTCACGGTGGCCATGCACGAGATTGGGCACTTGTTAGGGCTGGGCCACTCGACCGAGTTGCCGCCTGGTTCCATCATGGGCGGTCTGTACTCAAATATAACACTCGGCGGTGAGCCCGCCTTGCTAAGCGGGAACCCCGTCGAGCCAATTTTCCCCGGCCCGACCGACACGGTGAACGCGCAATACCTGTGGCGTCCGGACAGTCGAGATATCGACATGTACCGTTTTGAAGTCGCGGCTGGCAGCGCCGGCGAGTTTACGGCCGAGGTGGTTGCCGAGCGCCTGGAAAACAGCAGCATGCTGGACAGTGTGCTTAGCTTGTATCGTGAACTGCCGGACGGATCACGCGAAGTCATTGCCGTCAACGATGACTACTTCAGCGAAGATTCTTACATGCGGTTGCATCTGCAACCCGGTGTCTACTACTTGGGTGTGAGCGCCAGCGGCAATACGAACTTCAATCCGGAAATTGAAGATTCCGGGTTGGGCGGTGTAACCGAGGGCGAATATCGTCTGCGCACCACTTTCCGACCTGCGGAAGCGAATGCCATCGTTGACACCGAGGGCAGTGCCTTGGACGGTGACGCTGACGGCACAGCAGGAGGCGTTTTCAATTTCTGGTTCAACGCGGCGGCGCCCAACGGTGAAAATGGCTCCGGACGCCGCACGTTGCTGGTCGACAAAATGGACGGAGTAGCCGGGGGCGATGGCTCGCGGGCGACACCGTATCTCAACATTGACGATGCGTTTGCGGATGCTCAACCGGGCGACATCGTACGGTTGATCGCCAACGGTGGAGCGGACGGCGATGTGACCACCCAAGGCGACAACTTGGCTTTCGAGGTCGGTACCGGCGGGCTGGGTAATCAGCCGTTGCAAGACGGTGCGACTATGAACGTGCCCAAGGGGGTGACGGTCATGATCGACGCTGGTGTGCTAATGAAGATGGGACGCAGCGTGATCGGCGTGGGAAGTTCCACCAGTTCCGGCGATCGCTCCTTGGCGAATCTGCAAGTGTTGGGAACGCCGGAGCAACAGGTGTTCTTTACCAGCTACACCGACGAGAACTTGGGTGTGGACACCGATCCGCTCAGCACGACCGCTCAAGCGGGTGATTGGGGTGGCATCATCTTCCGCAATGCCGTGGACCGGGCAGAAGGACGATTCGACGCGGAGTTGCAAGGACGATTCGTCAACTATGTCGGACACGCCAATATGCGCTTCGGTGGCGGTCAAGTCCCCGTGGACGGGCAAAACACCGTCATTACACCGCTGCACATGGTGACCGCGCGGCCAACGTTGATCAACAACACGATTACCAATAGCGCGTTCGCGGCCGTGTCGGCGGACCCGAACAGTTTTGAAGAATCGACATTCGTCATTCCTCGCTTCCAAGAAAATGGCTCTTTTACACCGGATTACAACCGAGTTGGGCCCCAGGTAAACGGCAACACTGTGATCGACAACTCGATCAACGGGTTGTTCGTGCGCGTTGAAACCTTGGCCGGGCAAAATACATCCGCACAGACGGTGTCGGGCCGTTGGGACGATACAGATATCGTGCACGTGGTCGCAGACACGTTGACCGTTGCGGGTACGCCCGGAGGTCCCTTGCTGGAAACGTCGCCGCCTGAGTTGGACGTGGTACTCATCGGTGACGGCGGCAATGTGCCTGGTGGTCAGCTAGTACAAGGCACGGCGTACTCCTATCGCATGACATTTGTCGATGCCAACGGTAATGAAGGCGTGCCCAGCGCGGCAACGCAGCCGTTTACCGTACTGGCTGGCTCGAATGCGATCGAACTGCGCAACTTGCCGACGGCCAGAACTGGGTTTGTCTCTCGCAAGATTTATCGCAGCGAAGACGGTGGAGTTACCTTCAATTTGGTGGCCGAACTGGATCGAAGTAGCACCGTGTACGTAGACTCGGCGGCCGCACTGAACGCGACCTTGAACGTTGTGCCGACCTTGCGCCGTGCCCGTTTGGACGCCAATCTGGTGATCGATCCCGGCATGTTAGTGAAACTGCAGGGTGGACGTATCGTCGGTGGCATCAGTGCTCAGGTCGTCGCCGAAGGTGCCGAGGGATTGCCGGTTGTCTTCACCAGCCGTCAGGACGACACCTATGGAGCCGGCGGCACGTTTGACACCAACGGCGATGGCGCGAACTCCACGCCGCAACCGGGTGATTGGGGCGGCTTGTACTTCGGTCAAGCCGGTTCTGGTTCGCTGGACCATGCTTTGGTGACCTACGGCGGTGGCGTGACCAGCGTGGGTGGTACCTTTGCTGGCTTCAATGCGGTTGAGATTCATCAGTCCGATGTTCGCATTGCCAACTCGACGATCGAGAACAATGCCTCAGGCGTCGGCGGTGCGGCTACCGAAAACCGCAATGGAGCTGGTTTCAATGAGCCGGCAGCCGTGTTTGTCCGTGGTTCGCAGCCCATCATCGTTGACAACATCATTCGAGATAACGCGGATGCCGCTATCAGCATCGATCCTCTGTCGATGTCTGGTGACTCTGTCAAAGACAAGGGACGCATGACGGGTGAAGCGGATCGCCGATCGGCCATCACGGAAAACAAAGGACCGTTGGTGCGAGGCAACGCTCTCGGCGGCAATCGCGTCAATGCCATGGTGGTGCGCGGCGCCACTCTCAGCACCGAGAGTGTGTGGGATGACACCGACATCGTACACGCGTTATTCGATGAAATCTTGGTACCCGACTTGTACGTCTTCGGTGGCCTACGTTTGCAAAGTAGTCCCAATGAAAGCCTGGTGGTCAAGTTTGGTCCCAATGCGGGGCTGACCAGCAACGGTCGACCGTTGGATATCGACGATCGGATTGGCGGCACGCTGCAAGTCGTCGGAACCCCGGGCTTCCCCGTTGTATTGACGAGCCTGGCCGACGATACGATTGGTGCCGGATTTGGTCCGGATGGCACCGCCTCCACGGATACCAACAACGATGGCAATGGATCCTCGCCCGGAGCCGGCGATTGGCGGAGCCTGCGAATCGACGAGTTCAGCAATGATCGCAATGTGGCCGTGGTGACGGAGTTGGAGCCTGCACAAAGTACGGGAGCTGGAATCAACGGTGTACCCGGCAATGCTCAGTTCCTCGGTCAGTTGGCTACTGGTGAAAAGGCGAGTGACGACAATTTGCGTCTGGGCTTTAACGTCGTCAGCGCGATTAACAACATCGACGACATCGACGTGTACAGCTTCAGCGGTACGGCAGGCACCCAAGTTTGGTTGGACATTGACCGTACTGACATCAGCTTGGATGCCGTCATTGAATTGGTGGATTCCGACGGAAATATCATCGCTCAGAGCGACAACAGCCTGGATGAATCGACCGGCGCTTTGAACTTATTTAGCAATCCCGCGTTGATTGAAACCAATCACGTCAATCCGATGCAAGACGATCTGTACGATCCTCGCAACGGCGGTAGCGGCACCAGTTCGCTGGACAACACGTTTTCCGACTTCTACACGACCAATCCGCGCGATCCCGGCATGCGTGTCGTGTTGCCTGGGGCCGCCGGTAGCATCAACACCTACTTCGTCCGGGTCCGTAGTAGCAACATCGATTCGTTGGATCCAGGTGCCAATCGAGCTGATTTGCAAGATCTGAGCAAATTGAGCGACGGCAAGACGGAAGGTCAGTACCAGCTGCAGATTCGCCTGGACAGCATGGATGAGTTCGCCGGTTCTTCGATTAGTTTCGCTGATGTTCGATATGCAACGACCGGTATTGAGGTGCTGGGCGGAGTGGCGCATTCGCCGCTGGTCGGTGAAGCCGCGGAGCTGCCTGGAGATAATAATACTTTGGCGAACGCCCTGGACCTGGGCAACTTGCTCAACACCGACCGGGCGGCCTTGTCCATTGCCGGCGACCTGAACGATCCGCAAGACGTGGACTGGTATCGCTTTGAAATCAATCAGACTTCGTTGCAGGACAGCGGGCTGGTGCAGCACCTGGCAACAGTGATTGACGTGGACTACGCCGATGGCCTGGGCCGCGCCAACACCAGCCTGTGGCTGTACTACGATGACCAAAACGGCTTAGGCACGGGCAACAATACGGGTATCCGGTTGGTCAACTTTGGTACCGACTCGAACATCGCGGACGATTTGGCCGCGCCCACCGAGGGTAGCGATACGGACGATCTGTCACGCGGTACCGCGGGTGTGCTGGACGCCTTTATCGGATCCAGCCATTTGCCGTCAGGAACCTACTACTTGGCCATCACCTCGAACGAGCTGATTTCCAACTATCTGGCACAGTATTTTGAGGCTGACGCTGGCGGCAACCCGGCCACGCGTATCGAACCTATTAATAGCGTCACGCGCGTGATTGAGGATCGTTTCGGCGGTTCGACCACGACGGCTACCGGTCCGATCACCGTGGGCTTCGGTGGCAACCAAAACCAAGTGCCCTACACGTTGGCGGACATTCCGCTGTTGATTACCCAACGGGCACCCGGTACCGACACTAGCGAACTGATCACCGTTAGCGCGGCCACGGGCACCCAGACCTCGCTAGTAAGCCGCTTTCCGTTCGTAGAAGATGCGACCATTCGAGGTGATGGAACAGTACACGGAGCGCGTTCGCAGCAGGTGGGCGTCATCAACGACGGCAACAGCGGCGGTATCCTACAGATCGATGCCGCCGGCAATGGAGCTACCACTGCCATCACAGCGGGCTCAGGCATTCAGACATTTGAGTTAGATCGTTCGGTCGCACCTCCGGCGGTGGCCACTGCCTTGACTCCCGGAACAGCTGGCGCTCGGCAAGGCGTCGGAATGGAATTCCTGGGCCTGACTTATCCTCAAGTTGGCAATACGCAATGGTTGTACGCCGTCGGATCCCGCGGAGACGGATCGACCACTTTTGATACGTTTGTTGGTGATGTCGATGCTCGCAACTATGTCTATAAACTCGATCCAGGCACGCTGACTGCTACCAGCGCACCGTTCAACGATCGTACTGATAACGCGCGACTGCTGGGCGCCGGTACTCAGATTATTGAGCGAGGCTACATCGATACTTCGATGGACGTGCGGCAAAATTTTCGGGCTCAATCGGTGTCCATGTCAGACGCGTCGCCGTTCTTCGAGCCCGCGTTGCTGACAGGCGACCAAATCACTTTGGTAACGCCTACCGGCACGACCGTTTTCGAATGGCGAGAGATTGGTGCCCTATCAGCGACGCTAGTAGCTGATACCTCTCCACAGACCAATCCGTTTGCCACCTTCCCAATCAATTACTACCGCGACGGTATGTCGTTCTCGATTTCCGATGGCGTGGATGATCTATCCTTCGAAATCGATACCGGAGCCGTACTGGTCAACACGTTCGGTCCGCTTGCCGGAGGGACCTACGACGGGGCTACATTTGCGTTGCAAGATCAGAACGGCAATGTGCTGGTTTGGGAGTTTGATAACGGCGGTGGTGTGGCTGGTGCCAATATCGCGATTGCCTTTGACGGAAATACCACCCGCGCTCAGATGAGCGACCTGATCCTCAATGCCATCAACAACGGCAATGCGTCAGTTGCCGATCCAGTTGGAGCTCCATGGACCATTGAGGCCACACGGCTACCGGGTTGGAATGGATTCAATTACACGGATCGGATTTCGTTGACTGGCGAAGACGAGGCGGTGGGCGTGCTGTTTTCGCCGGAGACCCCGACACTCCGCAATCCGCTGCACCAAGACCTGTCATTCGTGAACACCTTCGGCCCTCTGGGAGTTGGAGAAACCTACGATGGTGCTACCTTCAGCGTAACGGATAACAATTTGAACACGATCGTGTTCGAGTTCGACGACAACGGAGCGGTAACGCCAGGGAATTCGGGCATCACGATCTTGGGCACGGACACCCGCGCAACGATTACGCAACGCATCATCAACGCCATTAACAACCCTGATCCCACTGTCGTTTTCAACTTGCCAGGCTCAGTTTGGGTGGCATTTGCGACGCAGCATTCGTCAGGCAATCTGGTGACGTTGAACAACTACCGCACTGCCAGTGCATCGGCAGAGACCGCCGTGCTCAAGAATCCCGTGCGGGTCGCGGGTGGCTACGGTACGGTGCTGGATGGCACTTTAGAAGTGGACATCGAAGAGTTTTATGTCAATTTGGACGACAATCAAATCGCTCCGATTCCGTCGACGCCGGGAGCGATGGACGAGTTGATCACTGCGATCAATGCGGCTCCATTTACTGTGGTTGCTAGCCAGGTAGGTTCTAGGCTGGTGATGACGAATGCCACGTCCGCGGACTTCACCGAGACGCCGACAGTCTTCTTCTCGACATCTTCAGGAGCTCCTGGAGTCACCCTGCTCGACTTCACTTCGAACATGTCGGCCAATGCGCTGAACGACATCCTGTTAGCGGCAGTGGCGGCTGTGGAGCCAGGTGCACTGTTGATGAATGATGGCCATGTCTGGGTGCCTGGTCGGTCTCATTTTGACCAACTGGGAACCAACGATCGTCTAGATAGCCCGCCCTTTGGCGATTCCGCCAACGCCACGCTGTCCGAGCCGCAGTACGGTTATGTGACCGGATTGGCGTTTGCAGGAACCACGATGT
>JANQOL010000739.1 GCA_028289675.1 Pirellulaceae bacterium | reverse complement strand
AGTCACGGGACACATCGACCATGGTAAGACGTCCCTGGTTGGTCGCTTGACGGGAATCGACACCGATACGCACCCCGAGGAGAAACGCCGGGGCATTACGATTGATTTAGGATTTGCGTCGTTCTCGGTTGGAGAGCACACGTTTGCCTGCATCGACGCTCCTGGCCATCAAAAATACATAGGCAACTTGCTGGCCGGCGTGTCGGCAGTCGATATCGGATTGTTGGTGGTCGCCTGCGATCAAGGCATCCAGGCTCAGACATTGGAACACGCGGCCATTCTGCAAACACTAGACGTACCTCAGCTGGTGGTTGCTCTTTCTCGTGTCGATTTGACCAGCGACCAGCGGCAGGCGGAGGTCACCGAAGAGCTGCAAGTCTTCCTGTCCGATTACGGTTTTGACGAATTCCCCGTGATTCCAATTTCCAACGTCACCGGTGAAGGCATTGACGCGCTTAAACAGACGCTCGTTGACGCGGCCAGCCGGCCTCGCCCAGCCGCGGCGACCGAACTGGAACCCTACTTTCGAATGCCCATCGATCGCGTGCTCAATGTTCCCGGTCGCGGTCTTGTGGTCGCCGGTACGGTTTGGTCGGGCGAGGTTCGGGTCGGCGACAGTTTGCAGATTGTCGGGCAGCCGGACAATTTGCGCGTGCGCGAAATCGAAGTCCACGGCGACATGGTGGACTATTCGCAAGCGGGAAAGCGCACGGCGATTAACTTGGCCGGGCAACTTTCGGCGCCAGCCAAGCGGGGCGACGAATTGGTCACTCCCAATCGTTGCCACACAAGCCGCCAGTTGCTGGTCGAAGTCGAGGTCGTGGCGAGGGCGCCCAATTTGCGTTGCCCAGTGACCGCTCAGCTGCATACCGCAACCAGCGCTTGTGCCGCTCGCTTGACCGGACAAGACGCATTGCAACCGGGTGAACGATCGATCTTGGTCGTCGAGCCGGAGCAACCACTACTAGTCGCCAGGGGACAAGCGTGTCTCTTTCGCTTGCCCTATCCCGTAGGCTCAATCGCAGGCGGGCATGTGCTGCTTGGTTTGTCCGACGAGCTGCCCAAACGCAAGAAACGAGAGTTAGTGCAACTGGGTCAACAACTGGCTTCCGCTGGGCCCGCCGATCGCATTGAGTCTTGGGTTCAGTGTTGGGGCGAATGGCAGATCGACTGGGCATGGTGTGGCCCCAACTTGGGCCTGTCCACAGACGACATCCACATGGCCGAACAGTCTCTCAAAGAACGCGAAGACGTGTTGCAGGTTGGCGATCGATTGGTATCGCGCGGGTTGATCCAGCGGACTGAGGCGCACGTCTTGAGATCGTTGATGACTCGAGCGCAAGTCCAAGAAGACGATTGGGCCATTCGTGATTCCATTGCCGAGCGGGCCTCGGCAATCGCATCACCTGCCGTGGTTCGGCATGCGATTGACGATCTTATTGGCAGGCAACAGTTGGTCGAGCTGAATGGACGCTTGGCGATCGCTTCGGAAAAAACATTGCTCTCCAAGAAACAGCGAGCCAAAATGGAGCAGCTGATCAAGCTGTTCGACGACAACCGCAAACCACCTACCGCCAAAGAAGCGATGACACAGTTGGCGATCACGCAAGAGGCAGTGGATTCTCTCATCCGCCACGCCACCCACTCCCGTGTCTTGACCGACTTGGGCAGCGGCTTCTACGTGGGCACAGACGTGCTAACGACCTTGTGCGGCGAACTTCGGCGATTGCTGGAACAGCAAGGCGCGCTGTCTGTGGCGGCCATTCGAGATGGTTGGCAAGTAACCCGCAAACACGCCATTCCGTTGCTGGAATTCTGTGACAGTCAGGGTATCACGGTACGGCAGCAGGACACGCGGATCGCCGGACCAAACCTGGACGCGTGGGCGGACGCCTCAGGAGAACTGGTTTGAGCCGCACCAGCCAACTTGGCCGTTTACCAGCTGTCGACGACGTGCTGCGTCGACCGGAGTTGGTTGACTTGACGCGTACTCGACCGCGCCGACACGTGGTGGATTGGGTTCGCCGCGCCATCGCCGATGGCCGGCAGGAATTGTTGTCCGGCAACCACTACTCCGAGGAGGAGCTCCTCAATCGTGTACTGGATCGCGTCCAGCAGTTGCATGATGCAGACCTGCGGCGCTCGTTGCAACCGGTGATTAACGCAACTGGCGTCTTGCTACATACCAACTTGGGGCGCGCTCCACTAGCGCCGCGAGCCGTCCAACGGATGCAGCAAGCTGCCAGGTATACCAATCTGGAACTGGACTTGGCGACCGGCAAGCGTGGCAGACGCGGCGACCGCGCGGCCCAACTGCTGGCTCAGCTCGTCGGCGCCGAACAAGCGTTGGTGGTGAACAACTGCGCCGCGGCCACCATTCTGGCCCTGCGCGCCGTGGCAGCCGAGCGCGAGGTGATCGTCTCCCGCGGCCAGTTAGTGGAGATCGGCGGCGGATTCCGCTTGCCGGACGTTTTTCGTGAAGCGGGTGTGACGTTGCGGGAGGTGGGAACGACCAATCGTACTTACGTGCACGATTACGAAAGGCAATGCGGCGAGGATACCGCGGCAGTGATCCGCGTGCACCGCAGCAATTTCGTCCAATCGGGCTTCACCTGCGAACCGTCCACGGCAGAATTGGCGGCGGTATCCTGGCCGGCGGGTGTGGCCTTAATCGACGACTTGGGCAGCGGATGCGTTACCGACCTGTCAATTCTTGGCTTCAGCGAGTCAACAGTTCAAGACAGCCTGCGATCTGGTGCACATCTATGCTTGTTCAGTGGTGATAAACTGTTGGGTGGTCCCCAGTGCGGCCTGATCGCCGGTCGGTCCGATTGGGTCGACCGCCTGCGTCAACATCCGCTGATGCGAGCTCTTCGGCCCGACAAGTTGACGCTAGCGGCCTTGGAAGCCACCTTGGAAATCCACTTGGCAGAAACCACCCAACAAGAATTGCCGCTGTATCAAATGCTGCATGAATCTGTCGAGCAGTTGCGAACTCGCGGACAACGTTTGATTGAGCAATGTCATCAATTGACCGTCGACGTCCAGCTGATCGATTGCTGCTCACAAGTCGGTGGGGGAACCCTGCCGGGCGTTGAATTGGCCAGTTGCGGCGTGGCCGTACGTGGTATCTCCATCGACCGTCTAGCTAGCCAGCTACGCAATGCTTCCATCGCGGTCCAGCCACGGCAGCAGGACGACCAGCTGCTACTGGATCTGCGCACCGTACTGCCCGACCAAATCCAACAGCTGGGAGACAGCTTGGTGGCGAGTATCGCGGCGGCCGCCACAACGTAACGGCGAGCGTTCTACCAGGAATTCCATGCACCACGTCACTCGTAGCCAGCCGGCAATGGATGGCCGTTTCGAATGAAGTCGCCACGTCTGGCTCAGCGAAATATCGTATTAATTGGCGTCGGTCACACCCACGCCCACGTCGTGCGCATGTGGCGCATGCAAGCGCCACCCAACACCTCGTTGACGTGCATCTCAGATCACGGTCTGGCAACTTATTCTGGAATGTTGCCG
This sequence comes from Pirellulaceae bacterium, assembly GCA_028289675.1. Lineage (GTDB taxonomy): Bacteria > Planctomycetota > Planctomycetia > Pirellulales > Pirellulaceae > Aureliella. The sequence continues at coordinate 1,618 of JANQOL010000739.1, read as the reverse complement.
GCTGTCTTGGCTGGCCAGCTGCCTGAATCGGCCATGCAAATCGACTTGGTGCGTCTGTGCGCGTCCGTGGGTGCGCAGCTGATCGTGGATCGTGTTCGGGGCTTGGATTTGGCGCGGAAAACCGTGCTGCTCGACGATCATCCACCCGTGCCATACGACGTTCTATCGATCGGGATTGGTTCTATCCCCTCCACTGCAGACGTCCAATTTGACGGCGCCGCCATCAAGATAAAGCCCATGCAGACATTCATGAGGCGTCTGAGCGCCAGGTTGGACGCCTGGAAACAAGCTGACTCCCAAGTCGCCGGCGCCGGCCGAGTGATTCGCATCGCGGTCGTGGGCGGAGGGGTCGCTGGAGTGGAAGTCACGTGCTGTTTGACGAACTACTTGAAATCGCACGGCGTAGAGAACTCACAATTGCACCTAATTACCCGTGGTGACGAACTCCTCTCGCAAGCCTCGCCACGGACGCGACGTCTGGTGGAAACGGAACTTCGGCTGCGGGGCCACCAAGTACACACTGGCTGCCCGGTGTCTCAAGTTGCTGACGACGGCGTTCTACTGAGCGACGGACGGCGGATCGCGACAGATCTGGTGATTTGGGCCACCGGCGCCAACCGTCCACCAACGCTGGACAGCCTGGGTTTGCCCCAGACTGCGGCCGGCTTTTTGGCCACCGACAATACGCTGCGATCCACGTCCGGCGAACCCGTTTTTGCGGTCGGCGATAGCGGATCGATCGTCGACGAGCCGCTTCCCAAGGCGGGAGTTTACGGGGTGCGGCAAGGACCAGTGTTGTGGGACAACTTGCGGCGAACCCTGGATGGCCGCACTCTGCGACCATTTGTGCCTCAGCGCTCGTTCTTGAAATTGATCAACTTGGGCGATGGCCGCGCCATCGCCGAGTGGAAACGTTTGTCAGCGGTCGGCCGAATTCCGATGTGGATCAAGCAGCGGATCGACGGCAAGTTCATGGACAAGCATCAACCCCAACCAGCCATGTCCGGTAGCGACGCCATGCAGTGCCGCGGCTGCGGCTGTAAACTGGGCGGTGCGACCCTGGCCGATGTATTGGCAGATCGTACCGGCGATAGCCACAGCGCGCTGGATGACGCAGCGGCGGTCGGACCCAACGATGGACGCTTGATGGCCTCCACGGACTTCTTCTCCAGTCCCTTTGAAGATGGGTATTTGGCAGGGCGCGTCGCCGCACTCCACGCGTCCAGCGATATTCTGGCGATGGGAGGGCAGGTGACACAGGCTCTGGCCAATGTCGTTCTGCCCGAAGGTGATGCTGACGCGCAACGCAGACTGCTGGCAGACTTCTTGGAGGGTGCCACGCGAGAATTCTCGGCTCTCGGAGCCACCTTGGTTGGCGGCCACACTATTGTTGGACCGCGCTTGGAAACCGGCTTTACCGTCTTGGGTGGTCCGCTGGGAAACCACTGGCTACGCAAGAGTGAACTGCGTGATGGGGACCACTTGGTGCTGACCAAGCCGCTTGGAATCGGAGTGCTGTTGGTCGCGCACATGCGGGCAGAGTGCACGGCGCGCGAGTATCAATTGCTGTTGGACTGCATGCTGGCACCACAGCAGGAGTTTGCGCGGATCGCCAGTC
>JANQOL010000660.1 GCA_028289675.1 Pirellulaceae bacterium | reverse complement strand
GTAACGCCAGCCGTCATGAGGTAGGGATCGTGCCCGACGCTCGTGCAGCTCGGCGCGAATGGCAGTTGCCACCGCACAAAATCTGTAGGGAATTCCAGCTTGCTTATAGAAAAGCTAGCCCAAGTGAGCCAAGGGCAATCGTTGCGGCCGCGCCGGGGGCGGCACCATCAGAGCTCACGACCGTTCGCGACTGCCTTGCTGTGGGCAGGCGGCGCGGGGTGGTTGAGCAATGCAGTCATCAGCTGCACAATCTGGGCTGTTGACCAACTTACTTTCTCACTCTTTTGCAAGCCCTGAAGAATCGACATGAGCGTTGAGTACCGTCCAGATCGGCTGATTGAACTGATTCGTGAGCACGCCTTGAAATTCGGATCTTTCACGCTCGCAAGTGGCCAGCAAGCCAGCTTCTACCTGGACTGTCGCAAGGTGACTTTGCACCCCCAAGGCGCCGTGCAAATCGGCGCTGGCATGCTGCAGCTGCTGGGCGACAAGCTGCCGCAAGCAGTTGGTGGAATGGCCATCGGGGCAGATCCCATCTCGGCCGCCACCGTGACCTTGGCCGGATTGGACCAAACCAACTTGCTAGCATTCATCGTTCGCAAAGAGGCCAAGCAGCATGGCACGGGGCAGCAAGTGGAAGGGCCAGTTCAGCCAGGGATGACGGCCGTCGTCGTCGAGGACGTGGTGACCAGCGGCGGCAGTGCATTGAAAGCCGTTGACGCGGCCCGCGCCTTCGGATTAAAAGTCGACCGTATCTTGGCGGTCGTGGATCGGCTGCAAGGTGGCCGTGAAAAAGTCGAAGCCGCTGGGCTACAGCTGGAGACACTGCTGACGATCCAAGATCTGGGAATCTCTACAGAAGCCTAACGATCTGTTGATATTGAACATTGTCAGCTGCCATAGCTGTGCGGCGCTTGTCAGTGTTCAAAATGTTTAGCAGTCAGCCGTAGGCGTACCGGTTCAAAAGCCAAGTACGCCTACGGCTAACTGCTAAACAAACTCAACGGGCGGACAGTCAAAGATGCAGGGACGGGGACGCAGCACCGCATGGAAACGTCGCTTCATCGCCAGCTGAAATTGCACTACGCTCCGAGCGCGGAGCAGACCGAAGTATCCGTGGATGGTTTCCGGATCGACGCCATCGCGGATAGTGGTGAGTTGATTGAGATTCAGCACGCTTCACTAGGCGCGTTGCGTGACAAGACGCGCAAGTTGCTGCACCGTACTCGACACCAACTGCGGATCGTCAAGCCGCTGATCGCGCGCAAGCGACTCGTCACGTTGAATCGCCGCGGTGGCAGCGTATTACGCAGCCGTTTGAGTCCCAAACGCGAGGAATCGCTGGACCTGTTTCTTGACTTGGTCCACTTCGCCACGGTGTTTCCCCGTCGCCGGTTGACGCTGGAAATCGTCTTGATCGAAGCTGAGGAAATCCGGCTTGACCGCCAGCGTCCAACGCGTCGCGGCAAGAAGCATCGCACACTGGACCAGCAGTTGGTCGAAGTGCTCGAATCGATCGAACTGCGCACCAAGCGCGACTTGCTCGCGCAGTTGCCAATACAGGCGCTACCGAGTCCATTCGACACTGCGGAATTAGCGGCCGCCTTGGCGCGCCCCCGCTGGTTTGCCCAGAAAGTCGCCTATTGCTTGCGCCATACTGGGGCCGTCAAATCGGCGGGCAAGCGCGGCCATAGCCAGTTGTATCAGCTGCCGGCAGCCCGACGAACGGCCGCCTAGAGCGAGTCGCCCAGACACATGACTTGCGTCATCAACGACGGGACTCGGGGGCAATTGCTACCGAGTCTCCAACGTACCGGGCTGAAAATCGAAGATGGCGGCAGAGATCGCGTGTTGCGTGGGGCCCAGAAAATGCATGTAGGCCACCGCCACGCGACCTTGTTGGGCGTCAATGCCCAGGTAGTCCCCAAAGAAGCTCTCCGAATAGCATTCAAAGCGAGGTTGTTCGGAGATGGGTAGGTTTCTAAACGTTTGACCGCCGTCGATACTGCGGGCCAGTGTCAGCCCAGTTTCGGTGCCTTGCGTGTCGCGACGATCATAAAACGCGATGTTCACCGAACCGTCGCTGGGATCGACGGCCATCCAGGTAAAAAACTGATCGCGGCGATTGTCGAGCGAATCGTCGTTGACGCGCACGGGATCACTCCAAGTGGCACCGCTGTCACGGCTGTACATTAGAAATACGTCTTTGTCTCCATTTCGCTCATCGATCCAATTGACGTACAAGCTGCCGCGGTAACGGCCCTGGCTGTGGTCCGCGCCGGTCAC
>JANQOL010000605.1 GCA_028289675.1 Pirellulaceae bacterium | reverse complement strand
CGATGCGCATGTCACGGCAGATCTCGCGCTTCTTGCTCTCGGATTTGGCGGTCGAGGATGGAACATGGTGTACGGCCGCGCCGCGCGGAATGCGGCTAGCTGGTCAACTGGACCCCACTTCTCCTTGGCTGGCTTCCTTGTATTGGCAATGTGCGCTGCGGCACGCCGGCCAGGAAAGTGCGGTTGCTCTCCAGTTGTTGGAAGCCATTCTGATCAGCTCGCAGACCGATGTGCGCTACTTTGTGTTGGCTCTGTCCAACGTGCAGCGCAATCTGCCAGATGATGCCAAATTGTATCTGGGAATGGCGGGCAAAGCGGACCCACAAGCTGACATTCGGGTGATCCACTTGGCCATTTGGTATGCGAGTCGCCAGCAAGAGCATTACGCGGCCTGGATCCGGCTGTTGGAAGACATCCTGTCGCGAGATGCCGGCGGAGGCATGGCTCATTTTGCTTTAGGGCTGTTACACCTACAGCATGATGAGTTGGAAATGGCTGAGCAGGAGTTGGAAGCCGCTCAGGCACAACTAGGCGACGTCCCGACAATTCGAGCCCTGTTGGATCGATGCCGATCTCGCACGACTCCTTAATGTGATCCCGGTCTGTTGTTTGAAATGATGAATACCGCGTTAATCACTGGAATCACTGGCCAGGACGGTAGCTACCTAGTAGAGGACCTGCTGGAGCGTGGATATGTGGTGCATGGTATCGTGCGGACACCCAGTTTGCAGCGGTGGCAACGCTTGGATCATTTACTGGCGGACCCGGAAGTTCATGACAAGCGACTGTTCTTGCACGGAGCGGACCTGGATGATGTGACCACGATCCGCAGGATCATCGCCGGTGTTCAGCCTGGCGAGGTCTACCATCTGGCGGGCCAAAGTCACGTAGGGGCCAGTTTCGAGATTCCCGAATCGACTTGCGAATTCACGGCCATGGGTACGCTGAGGATTTTGGAAATCTTGCGAGACTGCCGACCGGTTCCCAAGTTCCTGCATGTCAGCAGCAGCGAGATCTTTGGCAGTCCCGATCAAGTGCCTCAAGACGAATCCACGCCTCATCGACCGATTACGCCCTATGGTGTAGCCAAGTCGTTTGCGACCGACATGGTTCGAGTGTACCGGGAGAGTTTCGGTTTTTTTGCGTGCAACGCCATTTGCTTTAATCATGAGTCTCCGCGCCGCGGTGAGTCGTTTGTGACACGCAAAATCACACGGTCGGCCGCGAAGATTAAACTGGGCCTGCAGACACAATTGACTCTGGGCAATCTGGACGCTTGCCGCGACTGGGGCTACGCGCCGGATTTTGTCTCGGCTTTCCAGTGTATGTTGCAACAAGATGAACCCCAAGACCTGGTGTTGGCGACGGGGATTCCGCACACGGTTAAAGATTGGTTGGAAATTGCTTTTGGCTATTTGGACTTGGATTGGCGCGACTGGGTGACTACCGACCAACGGTTTGTCCGCAAGGCGGACCCGCGTGAATTGTTGGGTGATGCGCGCCGCGCACGCCGGGCAATTGAATGGAAGCCGTCACGCACCTTCGAGGAGATGGTCATCGAAATGGTCGAGCACGAAATGCGAGTGTTGAATCCCGATAGTAGCCAACCGGTCCAGTAGTTTGGTTGCCGAAACACGGCGAACATATTTGGCAAAGCGAACCGATTCTTTGGGGTTCATAGCGTGCGCTGGTTGATTTGCTGGCACAGGAGCTGCAAAGCGGCGATTATTCTGGACTTGACGAGAGATTCTCAACAAACGATCGACGACACGCAAACAACGACAAGCAAATAGCAATGAGTAGCAAGAAGAGCAAGGGGCCATCCGAATTGGCTGAGCCATCCGCCACCGCAGAGGCAGCGGCTGTACCGCGCGCGGACGCATGGTCCACGTTGTTTCGGCAGCCGGTGGACTGGTTGTTACTGGGTGCGTGTATTGCACTGAGTCCAATGTTGGTCTCGCAAGTTGTCGCGCTGTGGTCCAAGCCCCATTTTCAGTTCTTTCCGTTGGCGATTGGTATCGCCGCGTATTTGATCTGGAGACGTGGTAGTCTGACGTCCGGCGTGTCCAAAGGGCGTCGCCAGGCTGGTTGGACGGTGGCCATCTTGGGATTGTTGGTCGGAGGGTTTTCGTCCTGGTTTTATGCTCCTTGGGGAGCCCAGGCGGCTTGGTTGTGTTTGGTGACGGCGTGGGGGCTACTGCGGCTGGACGGTCCGTGGCAGCCAATCATGGCTTGGATGACGTTGCTGTGGGTTACCTTGCCTTTACCGATGGATTTGGATGATCGATTGATTCGCAAACTGCAACAAGTGTCTACCAGTTCCGCCAGTCCTTTGATGGACCTGGCTGGCGTGCCGCATCTGCCCAGCGGGAACGTGATCGAGACCAGCGCTGGACGCTTGTTTGTGGACGAGGCGTGTAGCGGTGTGGATAGCTTGTACGCGCTGGGGGCCGTGGCTCTGTTTTTGGCTGTGTGGCAACGTTCCACCCCGGCCGCGGGGCTACTCACACTGTTGACTGTGCCGGCTTGGGCTTGGCTGGGAAACACATTGCGTCTGTTTTTGATCGCGCTCTTGCTGCACCACTGGGGAATGGACTTTGCCCACGGATGGAAACACACCGTGCTGGGGCTCGGCGTGTTTGCCCTCATGTCCTTGTTCTTGCTGGCCGCCCAAGGTGGAATTCGGCGCATTTTGAAGCCCTTTCCTGTCAAGACAGTTACCAGCGGCCCGTGGCACGCCCTGTTCAATCGAGTCGTTTGCTGGCCTGCCAAGGACCCCGCGCGAAAAGCGTCTAGTCGACGCAAAGGAGAAGCGGCCACGCCACAGTCGACGGGACCTGTGTTGGGAAGATGGTCCACCGTTTCAGTCGCTGTGGGATTGGTGCTGGTGTGTGCCACGTCTGTCTACAGCTACTTTCGTGGTCCCGCCAAGATGACTACCAGCAACAGCATTCGCATCGATGAGCAAACGGTGTTTGAAACGTTCCAGCGTGAGGACTTGCCCGAGGAACTGCAGGGCATGAAGTTGGCGTCGTTTGAAACGGTCTATCGGCCCAGTTCCAAACTGTTCTATGGCGAGCATTCGGCGATTTGGCAATATGTCGATGGCAAGCAAGCTGTTCAGATCTCCCTGGATTTCCCATTCGCGGGATTCCACGCGTTAGAGGTCTGCTACGTGGGGGCTGGCTGCGAGATGGCGGAGCCCCGCCGGTCAGTGGATTTGTCCGAGTACGCGCGACAAATCGGTTCCGCCACTGAGTTTGTAGAGCAAGTTCGACTGAAAGACCAACTCCATGGCGAGTCCTATTTGTTCTACGCTGAATTTGATCAGTACGGACAAGATGTGTGGCGGTTGGGAAATCGTCTGACCGGCAGCTTACCCGCGCGAGTTGCCTACTCGATGCAATTGCAGCCAGCTACCTTCCAGGCACAAATCTACCTCAAGGGCTGCGGCGAACTGACGGATTCCGAACGCACGCGCTACCAACAGATTTTGCTGGATGCGTGCGCGGCTCTACAGCCCCAGATTCAGCAGATGTTGCAGGCTCCGTAGTTCGAGCCCCAATAGTTCGACGACCACCGTCACAGGACAATTCGGTCAGTCTTGCTCTGAGGGCGAACGAAAGGTGGTCGCGTCTACTGACCCAGCGGCGAAAAATAGCTGGGCGCCAGGCAGGCGTCTTGCGGCGTTAAGCCAGCCGCATGAATGCCATGGGCATTGCGAAACGGATGGTCGCTGACCTGGCCGGTGTAGATAATGCTGGGAGCACCCACAAAGCTAGTGTGTCCATCCTCGTACAAAATATTGATGCCGCGTCCGTCGTGCGCGGTCAACCGCTCTCGCCCATCTTGAAAGACTGGCGAATCGGAAAGGATGGCAAAATGCGAACGGCCTTCGTATCGTGGAGCGACCAGGCACTGTTTTTCAATCACGCCCAAGTTGTACGCGTAATCTCCGCCCACAACTCGTTGCAAAAAACGAAACTCGGTCAGCGCCAGTTCGTGGATTTCGTTCAAAGTGGGAATGGTGGGCAACAGCATGGAACCCGACTCCGTCCGCCAGCCGATCAAGCTGGGGCACTGCAACTGTGCTGGCACGATGGGAAATCCGGAACTCTTTAGCCGCACCGCATACACACCGGCGAAACCGCCTCGACCGCTGATATCGACTTGAGGAAAACGTTGTTCCGGGTTATTGAGCGCGAAGTCCACCAGACTATAACCGGTGTTCCGCAGATTGTTGGCACACTGCACCCGACGCGATTCAAAACGCGCTTTGACGATGGCGGGCAACACCAAGCAACAAAGCAAGGTCAGACTAAGGGTCAAAACCGTTGAGTCCCACCAGGAGGTTTGCTTAGCTGCGGACGCATTCAAACCGCTCAACGCCGGTTGTACTCGCGATTCAGCCTCATCAATGCGAGCGAGAGTTGCGTCCACCAAGTCGGCGGGCGGTTCGTAAACCGTGCCCATCGAATCGATGTGTCCGAGCACCATGCGAAAGTGGCTCAAACGACTGACCAAGTCAGGGTCGCTAGCCAACTGCTGTTCGATCTGTTCTGCCAGCTCAGCAGGCGCATCTCCCAAGAGGTACGCTATAAGGTTGTCGTCCGAAATCTGCATATTCTCTGTGAATACAGGTGAGCAAGTCGGAGGGGCGGAAGCGAGGAGGTGCCTATCGAGGTTGGTTTACTTCGGTGCCGGAGAGCATATTTCTAGTGGCGATGCCGGTTCTCGAAGAAACGAGCAAGCACCATCTCTGCTGCCGCAAGCCATCCGTCCGTGCGCCTCGAGCAAAGTTCTTTACTAGTCAGTCTGTGTTACGTTGCCAAATGGCCGAAAGTTTGCGGATTGCCGCGTGAACTCTGCTTTTTACAGTTCCCACTGGCACGTCCAAGACCTCGGCGGCATCGCGGTAGGGCAAGCCTTGCAAGTAAATCAGTTCAAGAGCGCTGCGGCCCGGTTCGCCAATCTGTCCGACCGCCGCCCGCATCCGCTGCCGAAACTCTTCATCGACCAGGGGATCTCCCTCAGGCACGCGATGGTCTGGAATCGAAGCGGCTTGGCTGGACGCCCGCGACTCAGAATGCGGTGAACTGATGTCCAAACTCTGGTGATTGGAGCGCTTGTTTCGTCGATTTAGGTCAATGGCCTGATTAGTGGCCACGCTGTACAGCCAAGGACGAAACCGGCGACTTAAATCGAATTGATCGGCCTTTTGATAAACTCGCAAGAACGCAAGCTGAAACGCGTCTTCGGCCAGATCGTCGTCGCCCAGATAGCGACGCAAATAGTTGTAAATTTCGTGCTGGTACCGCCGCATCAAGCATTCAAAGCTACCGCGATCCTGATTCTCAACAAAACGGCGCAACAGCTCTTCATCAGCGATGGGGTCGGTCTGAATTTCCGGCTGAGTGGAGAGCCTAGCCATCGCAGTGCCAAACATGAGAGAAGCTGGATCGGTGGTGGACGAGTTATGCCGATACATTGTAGCTGAACTGGCACGCTCGGTACAATTCAGCCCGATTGGTCCAAAAAATCGTCCCGCAAAAAACCCGCTGTTGGGTGGACACTTAGATCTCCAGCCGGGGCTTTGTCCCGTCAATTCGCCCCGTTGAGAGCCGAAATCGTTGAAGTTTTCCCGCTTTTGGCCCGTGATGCCAGAAATAGCACCTGTTCGGCAGCGGCTGCCGGTCGGATAGGGCAATCGCATTCAATTTCCGGTCCGCATGCTGAAAGCGTCTGCCTGAGGTGTTTGTTTAGCAGGCAGCCACAATCGCGCCGATTTGCAAGCATACTTCGTGGGGCAAGTACGCCTGCGGTTGACTGCTAAACACTGCCGCTCAGCTGAGATGTCAAAAGTACTGAGCTTGAAAGTGCTGTTACTGAAGCTGAAGCGACTGCCGCAAGTAGCCAGGGCGATTGGTAGTGATGGCCATCGCTCCCAAGTCGCGAAAATAGGCTGCGTCTTCCACGTCATCGACGGTCCACACATGAAACTCTTTCAAGCCCTGCTGGCGTAACTGGTCAATGAATTCGGCGGTCACCACGTCACGGTTGGCCTGCGTACCCAGTCCATCGGCATGGCAGTCCCGCAATTGGCGGCTGATCTCTGCGGCCGTTGGGTGCCACGGTCCATTTGTTTTGTCTTGCTGGTAGCCCGTTAGCCAATGCGCTTTAATCTGTGGCAGCTCACGCTTTGCCCTCGCCACGGTGTCGGCATCAAAGCTGATGATCAGCAACTGGTCCCAACTCATGGCTTCCTTGTTCGCACGCTGGAACTGGTCGAGTTCGCGCTTCAGCAAGGGCACGATCGCGGGGCCAGTTTTCAGTTCAATCACGAGACGTTTCTTGGTGGGCACGCATTGCAACACGTCTTGCAAGGTTGGAATTGGTTCTCCGGCGTACTTGGCTGCTTTCCAACCGCCAACCTCCAATTGCCGAAGTTGCGCCAACGTGCTCCCGGCGACGTCCAGCTTCTTACCTGCGGTACGCTGCGTATCGTGGTCGTGAATACAAACGATTTGTTTATCTAACGTGAAGTAAAAGTCACCCTCCACGCCATCGGCCGACTGACGCCAGGCTTCTTGGAAGGCGGTGACCGTGTTTTCAGGCGCGTCGTGCGAGGCTCCGCGATGTCCAATAATCCACTGGGCTGCGCCAGTCGCTGGCATGCCAACTACTCCTAAAACGGTCAAGCAGACAAATCGACAAAAGTGCATTAGTTAGTTACCTGGAAAACCTGGATCGTAGTGACGATGGCGACGCTATGGCGACCCGACTGCTGGAAGTCACTCTAGAGCATTTTACTTTTGATGTGGTCTATTTTCGACGGAATGAGCAACCAAAGCGTTGATGACGCAGGCTATATGTCCACGCGACTCGCACTAGTCGTCTGAGTTTTGAGGTGTTTGAGTCTGACCGCTGGAGTAAAAGTCTGCCAAGGCCGCACCCAGGGCTTCCAGCGGACGAATCGGGGCCATTGGAGGCCCAATTGGGGCACCGGCAAAATCGTCCTCGGCTGCCAGCATTTCAGCCGTGGTCATTGGACGGATCGTTCCCGAAGAGACGTTTCCATACTGCGCGGGGGAATTGAAGTTGGGCGAGTTCGGATCGTTGTTCAGGATGGCAAGATTCTCGGGCGAAAACATGTACGGGTTAAGCTCACCACGGAAGTACCCGTTCATCTCGGGGCTCAGGCCTCCATCTCCAGAAAATTCGGCATGCCGATAACTGAAAGTGTTGGTGAGTGGTTGGTTTTCCAAGTTGATTTCTCGCCAACGGCCTTGTTGGACCAACCAATCTGTAACACGGAGTTCCACCATGACATTGGTCAATTCGAAGGCCATGCGCGGCCGGTCCTTGGCCAACTGCGTCAATGTCTCAGCGGGAATAGTTGCATTGGTAAGAATCAGCATGCTGGCCGTACTGGGCAGCTCGGACACCAGAGCCTGTCCGATCGCTTTGTCGATCACGCAGTCCGAAAGATCGAGCCATTGCAAACTGGGGCAGTTGCCAAGAGCTTGAACGATCTGGGGAGTCAGTGGGGCCCCGCTTAGGCTCAAGCGACGTAGATTCTTGAAATCTTGCAGATGTTGTGGACGGAGTCCGCTGAGATCCGTTCCGTTAAGGTTGAGATACCGCAATTCGGGCAGCTTACTCAAATGGGGCAGGCAAGCGGCACTGATCTTGGTGGCGTCCAGACGCAAAAGACCCAAGCTCGATAGGTTGTCGATATTCCACGACTGGACCACCGCGTCAGTGACGGAGGAACCTGTCAAAACCAGATGGGTCAGTGACTTGAGCTCGGAAACACGGGCCAGGAGTTGCGGGCTAACTTTCGTAAACGCCCACGTCAGTTTTACGAGCTCAGGAGAACGCAGCACTTCGCTCGCCAGCGCATCGTCTACTCTTGGTCCACCGGCGGCGAAGTACTGTAACCCCGTGACGTCTTTCATCACCAGATGTTTGGGCAGTGGCGGCTGCAGGAGCAGTCCCGACACCTGGGGCGATCCTTCGATGTGGACGTAGCTAGCGTGCGGGGGAAAATCGAATCCGTCCGTCAGACGTGGAACGTTGACAATCCGCAGAGCTTGCAAACTGCTCTGACCATACCGCGACGCTTGCATGACCGATTCCACTTGAGCATTGTTCTCGATCCGCAAACGGCTGACATGGTCACTGTGGCAGACGAGATACTTCAATTGTTTGCAGCGCGCCAGCAATCCCTCGAGTAGCCTGCCATTGATCGCCGTATCGCGGATGTTCAGTTCTTCCAAACTGGGTAGCTTGGCGATTTGCACCAACAACTCTGGATGTAGTTCTACGCCTTGTAACTCCAGCACGCGCAAGGTCGGATTGGTACCAAATTTTGTGTAGTCGTTCTCTGGCACCAAGGGGGTGTGGGATAGATCCAAATGTTCCAGTCCCTCACAATCACCCACGGAATCCAGCCAGCGCTGGCATTTTTCGCGCGACACGGCAAAGTGTTCTGACGTTGTGTCCCAATATCGTCGCAGTTCTTCTGTGGTCTTTCTCACTTCCACACTGACCCGAAAGGTCAACTGAGGATTTTCTCGAAGTCGAAAGGACTCGAGCGATTCTCCGTGGGCGATCACTTCGTTCAACTGCACCGGCGAATCGATGCTTAGATTGCGATAGCGCGCTCTCATGCGGACTTCGCGTTGCAAATCAGCATCCGAACCGCTAATTGGGGTCGCATTGACAGTTTCGCTGCGTTGGCGACCAAAACTGATTTCTCGCAGCTCCGGCGTGTCGGATAGATGCAAGTCGAAAACTTGTTTTGAGTCGATCCGGATCAGTTGTAGACGACTCAAATTCCGAAGCTGCAATTCAACTGGGGATTTGTTGAGCTCTGGCTGCGCTTGGACACACCCAAAATAGCGCAGGTTGGGTTTGTCGCTCAGGTTCACAGCATCGCTTTGGCCAGGCCCTGGTCGATTGACCATCAGACCATCCAGCTGATCGATCAAAGACAGTCCGCGAATGCTTTGGAATGGAATGCCGGTGCCTCCGATGTCCAAGATTCGCAGGTGTTGCAATCGGTTCAGTGGTGATAGGTTGCACGAGTCTGCGCGGGAGCCGTATAAATCCAAAGTTTGTAGGCAAGGCATATTCGCAATGGTGTCGATGACATCCTGTTGCAACGGACGATTGCGTACTGCCAAGCGATGGATGAGTGGCCGACGAGCCAGCGACTGGAGCTGGTCAAGATCGTAACTGCCTTCATCTAAGTAGAGGCCTTTCAAATACGGACGCTGCAATATTTCTTGCAGGAGCGCATCATCGGGAGCTCGCACGCTGGCCAACGTCAGCCGTGCGAACGTCTCATACAAGGCTGACGGAAAT
>JANQOL010000595.1 GCA_028289675.1 Pirellulaceae bacterium | reverse complement strand
GCCTTCCAGGCTCTTGCTAAATCCTCCGTCATCTCGCCTCAGTTGAGCCAGCAGATCGGCCAGTCGCGTTGACCAGTCATCGGGTCTGTCTTGCAAGGCGTCGAGACCACAGGCAGCCTGGATCAGTTTGACGGAGTAGACCAGTGAAAGCAGGTCGACGATCGTTTCGTGAGCCTGCATTCGGCTTTGCAAGAAACGTACGCATCGTTCGGCGACGGGACCGTCGACCAATCCCAAAATAGCCAGCGTCCGGAGCGCAAAGCTGGTGTAATAAATGTCGCTCTCGCCCTCTCGGCCAGCCCAACCGCCGTCGGGACGCTGCCGCTGCAAGACGTACTGGGCATGGAGTTGTGTGAGTTCCTCGGGCAGTTGGGCGGCGCCAATGGTTAGGCGAATCATCAGCCGCGCCAAGTAACCCAGTTGATTGAGGTCATCCATCCGTGGTGGCTTGCAACAAAGTGATGCCCATGTCAGCGAACATGCGGTCGGCGAAGAAGTAGTACAGGATGGGCAGCATAGCTATCGCCAGACACGCCGCGCCTGCTACCACCGCTCGTTGAGGGCGTTCATTCAGGTGATCCATGACGTAAGCGATCAAGGCAATCAACAAGACGGGACACGCACCGTACAGCACAAAATCCGTGAACATGTCCGACGGCTTCACTTCCTGATCCTGGTAGATCCAGAAGGGCAAGTAGAAGAAAGGGGCGACAATCAGAATCGGAACGGTCAGGCACGCAACGACCGTGGCCGCGCGCCACTCACTCTGAAAAAAAGCCTTTTGGCATAGTAGCCATGCCGGATAGATGGCCACCAGCCCAACTAGTATCGCAACGATTAAGACTTGGTCCATGACAACAATCTGGTTCTCATCGGGTTCGAGGCGGCCACCGAAATGAATGGTAAACCGCAAGCTCGTGCGAGCTGATGCGAAAAGTTCGCACTATCCTAAAGTGGTTGCAAATCCGTTCAAAATCCAGCGACTCCACCAGAAAACCACCTTAAGGCTTAACATAGGTTGAGAAGCGGGACCGTAAGTCAGCGGGAATTTCTATCGATTGCAGAGGTTGTCCAGGCCGCATGCGGCAGCAGACCGCCACGATCTTTCCCTGAGCGATGGGCTCAGCGTCGCAATGAAACCGGAAGCCGTATGTGACGCTCTTCGTGCCGAGCGCTTCCACGCTCACGGCGATTTCCAGTTCATCTTCAAATCTGGCGACGCCGCTGTAATCGCACTCCACGTGCACGCGCGGCCAACTCAAATGATAGCCGTCATCGAGCTCTCGCAACACACTCGTATCCAAGTGCCGAAGGAACCGGTGCTCGGCTTGCTCCATGTAGCACACGAACGAGGAAAAATGGGCGATTCCAGCCGCGTCAGTTTCGCAAAACTCAACGCGTCGCCGAACATTGAATTCAGCTAAGTTCATCTGATCTGGCATATCCCATATGGTCTTGGGGCACCGCCTAGCTGGACAGCGCCACTTTCGGGTCCTTTACCAACCCGAAGCTCAGCGAGTGAACGAGTTATGCCGAGACACCATTGCCCCGCGCTGATATCATCACCCCGCGCTGATATTGGGTGCCTTAGCCCAAAAATGGACCTGCCCAAATCGTCCTTGTCGCGCGGGTGTCTCGGTCTTCGACTTCTATGACGTTCGACGATAGAGCAGAAAAACGTATCCACGAGAAAGGGTAACGACTCAAGTTGAAAGTGCATCAACAGCGCAGAAAAAACGCCTCGAATTCGACACGGAAATTCGAGACGGGCATGGAAATCATGTCTGGCTCGCGGAAAGTTATTCGCCCACGTAGGGCAACAAGGCCATGAAGCGAGCTCGCTTGATAGCCGCAGTTACCGCGTGCTGGCTCACCGCCGAACATCCGGTCTTGCGACGCCCCACAATGCGACCGTGGCGATTCACCAGCTTCTTCAGCGTGT
>JANQOL010000592.1 GCA_028289675.1 Pirellulaceae bacterium | reverse complement strand
AGTTCATCGGCCTGGTCCCGTAGCTTAGGGAACAAGTCGGATACGTGCATACCGCTCTGCCCGCCCGGCGCGTATCCCCACCGGCTGCGCGACAACACTTGGTTCTTGCGAACTGTCTTGCCTTGCTGTTTCACCAACGCAGGTTTGGGATCGAATGTATCCACGTGCGACACTCCACCTGGGAGAAAGATCTGAATCACACGTTTTGCCTTCCCCGGAAAATGCGTTGGCTTCGGCGCCAAAGGGTGCGCCGAAGGCGAGCCCGCAGCGGATCCTGGCCTGCCGAAAAATGCGGGAAGGCTAGCGCCAACGAATACTCCCAGTGCTTGTCGTCGCTTCATGTTGTCACTTTCTAAGTGTTTCGATTTCGTCTGAAACAAGTTCGAACTAGTCGATGTAAATGAACTCGTTGGAGGCAAATACGATGCGGGCAAGACTCTTCCATGCCCGCAGATAGGCGTCCGCCTCAGAGCAGCCTTCCGCAAGAAAATCACGCCGTAGATCTGTATGGTGCTGCCTTACCGTTTCCAACTCCTCATCCCTTACGCTGCGAGAAAAGGCGAGTTGCCACATCAATTCGGATTGAGCAGCAAATTTTTCCTCGGCACTTTGCTCAAGCTTTTCATCCTTCGTAGCCTTGAGGATTCGATTTGCAAACGCCTCCGCCTGCTGCGCTGCAAACGAACCATTGACCAAGAAAAGCGACTGCAAGGGCACCGTTGTTTCGGACCGTTCGCCCGTCGTCACATTGGCGTCCGCACCATCAAACATGGCCAACATTGGGTGTCGGTTCAATCGTGGAGTCATCAAATAGATGGATCGATATTCGTGATCGAAGATCTCGTTGAAAGGGCGGCCCTGCGTATACTTCAGCTTCTCTGTCGGCTTGAATGGATGCCTGCCGCTATCACCTAGCTTTAGTCTGCCACTGACAAATAGCATGGAATCCCGAAACGTTTCCACATCCATCCGCACGCGCGGAAAACGTGCCAGATACTGATTCGCTTCGTCCTTCTCCACGCTGAGCGGAGACGCAGTTGAACTCATTCGGTAAGCATGCGAACTGGCAATCAATTTATGCAAGTGCTTGATCGACCAACCACTGTCTATCAGTTCCATCGCCAGATAGTCCAGCAACTCCGCGTGCAAAGGTTCTGAAGTCTGCACCCCAAAGTTGCTCGCGGAGGCGACTAGTCCAACGCCAAAGTGACTCTGCCATACGCGGTTCGCCATAACTCGCGCGAACAAAGGATTCTGTTTCGACGCGATGCGCCGGGCCAGTTCCAGACGACCACTCATGCCGTCAGCAATCTCGACTTCAGATCCGCCCAAGAACGCCAAGAAACCGCGCGGAACCAAGTCGCCTTTTTGTTTGGGATCACCACCCACAAAGACTCTGGCGTCTCCGCACTCGGGCTTGTCGCTTACTGCCCAGGCCACGGTCGACTCGTACCGCTCTGCCTGCGACTTCGGAACGCGGATTGCCGGCAAATCGCTGCGTTCCTTTTGATGCTCGGTCCCAGCGTGAGGATATTGAGTCGACGAAAAATAACCGTACAAGCCGTAATAGTCTTCCGTTGTGACTGGATCGAATTTGTGATGGTGGCATCGGGCGCAGCCCAGACTGAGACCCATCGTCGACTTGCCAACCGTGTCGATTGTGTCGTCGATAATCTGGTGCATCTCAGCAAATTTTGAATTGCCAAACCGTCGTGACAAGGCGACAAAACCCGTTGCAATGATCTGCCGGTGAGCATCTTCTGAATCGGGGTTGTGGGCGGCCAGGAGATCACCGGCAAGCTGCTCGATGACAAATTGATCGTAGGGCATGTCAGCATCGAAAGCGTCAATGACCCAGTCGCGATAGTAACGGGCCTCAGGAATGGGAGTGTCCGTGCCATCTCCCGACGTGTCGGCGTACCGAGCTAGATCAAGCCACCTGCGTGCCTGCTTCTCGGCATAGGCTCGGCTGGCAATCAGCGTCTCGATCACCGACTGTTCGTGCTCTCTAAGCTCACCCTGCACTCGAGATTCGCGGAGCAATTGCAACTGGGCCAGCGTTGGCGGCAGGCCGGTTAAGTCTAAGGAGATACGGCGTAGCCAGGTTTCAGCTGGAGCATCTTGCGCCGGCTGTAGGCCAACCACTTTCATCTTCTCGAGCAGAAATGCGTCAATCGGATTCCAGCACCAGCTGTCTGCCTGCTCCACGGGAACGTTCGGGCGTTCGATAGGTTGGAACGACCAATGTGCTTTTCGACTTTGTGGCTGGTGTTCGATCTGCGCCGCATTGTCGGGCCACACGGATCCATGTTCGATCCAGATCTTGACCGCCTCAATCTCAGCGGGGGTCAGCCGCTGATCAGGAGGCATCATGATGTCTTCATCAGACGCGATGATGCGTTCATACAAAAGACTGAAGTCGGTGTCCGAACCATCAACCAGTTCGCCACTCACACCACCTTTGGCAAAGCTCTGGGAGCTCATCAGGTTGAGATCGCCATCGGGAGTGTCACCGCTGTGGCAATCTGCGCACTTGCTAAGCAGTAGCGGTCGAATTCGCTTCTCGAAATGCTCGACCGAATCGAAATCCGTCTGAGCTAGTAGGCTTGATGAGCCAACCAATAACGCAGCAACCGCGCAACCGACAAACCACAATGTCTTCACAGGTGGGCCTCTTCTAATCGCATAGAAGTGGATGAATTCAAGGCGGGAGCACAGCGATTATCGCCCGACCAGTGGAAGGACAGGCTCGCTGATGCCATTGATACTCTATCGTCTCCAAACATGCATGTCTAGATGCACATTTAGCGTATTTTCAGGATCGGAGTCTCGCTATGTGCGAATCCGCACGCAGCGACGTCTGCATGGCCTACTGTTCTCAACCTCGGAGCCAAGTCAGCACCTAGGTCGGATTTCTTAGAAAAGCCCGTTGGGAGAGCTATTCAGTGCGAACGGGAAAGAGCCACTGAGCCCTTTTGCGGTGGAAGATCGTCTCGGTAGATGCGGGGTTAACGTGGATCCCCTGCCGGTCTGGTTCCGATCGGTGGATGTAACAACTTCGTTGAAAACTCGCTCCCATTCGCAAGAGCAAGCGTTTTGACTCTCGCTACGTTGAAAACTGGAAGGGACCTCCCGCGGTGCGTCGTTCCAAGTCAGCAACGGTTGGGCTTCAGCAGTTTCGCTTGCAGGCCAAAGTGCTGATTGACGGTTACCCCGACAATCGCGGTTGCTAGATTTTCCAGTTTGAAAGATCAAGACATGTTGAAACGAGTTACCATCCTGACCTACGGAATCTTCGCGTATTGCATTGGCCTGGCCAGTCTGGTCTATATGATGGGCTGGCTTGGGAACATAGTTGTGCCACGATCCATCGATTCTCAACCAGTGTGTTCGCTAGCGGTTGCAATTGGAATCAATGCAGCTGTGTTCCTAGCCTTCTGTGTGCAGCATAGCGTCATGGCACGCCCCAGATTCAAGGCCTGGTGGACGAAGATCATTCCGGCCTGCACGGAACGCAGCACTTACGTTTTGACCTCTGGCATGGCCCTATTCGCAGTCATGCTCTGCTGGCAACCGCTGGGAGGAAACATCTGGTCGCTTGAGTACCAACCTCTACGCTGCACGATCCACACTCTGTACTTGGCAGGATGGGTCATCCTGGTTGGTTCGACCTTTGCACTCAATCATTTCGACCTCTTCGGGTTGCGGCAAGTTTGGTTGCAGTTTCGTGGAAAGCCGTACACACCATTAGCCTTTTCCACGCCCGGTCCATACAGACTGGTACGACACCCGCTTTACGTCGGCTGGCTGACGTTGGCTTGGGCGACGCCCGATATGTCAATCGCGCACCTCGCCTTTGCGTTGGCGACAACTGCTTACATCTTGAAGGCAATTCGCTGGGAGGAAAAGGATTTGGTCGACTATCACGGTGAGACGTATCGCGCGTATCAACAAGCGACTCCTAAGTTGATCCCCAAGATTGAATTGCCCTCGGGACGACAAGGTGTCACAACGGCAACCAATTGAAGTTGGCTTGCCAAGAGATATCGACTCGGTTCCCTAGGCCACGAACGAAAAAACACCGCTCAAGAGAGCGGTGTCCGTGGCTGAAGATGATCTGTGAGAGCAAGTCGCCAAACGCAGTGGTGTTTCCTCATCGACCACGCGGTGAGGAATGCCTTCTTGGCTAATGGAAGGCATTCCAGTGGACGTTGCCCCTAGAACTTGTACTTGGGATTGTTCTGGTCGAAGTCCTTATCCGTCAGGCCAACGTTCAGCTTGATGTTCTGGTACGTGTACTCTTCCAATAGGACTGGTTTGCCACCAGTGGCCTTTGGCCACTCGTAGGCACAGTACCGGACCGGAATGTTCATCTCGTCGTCGATGAAGATTTGCGCGACGTGGAAATCAAAGCAAGGTCGTTTCTCATCATGCTTGACTGACAACACGGTACAGGGCCGGCCACCGACCGTAGCACCCTTCATGAAATCAACTTGGCAATCACCCTGCTTCTTGTCGCGTTCGCCCTTTTCGATCAACTTGACAACCAGATTCTCGATCCCCATTTCAGTGATCGGATAGCGTTGGCCACGCATGGCCATCATCCCATTGGGGTCGAGGGTCACTGTTGGCAGGAAGCGGCCTCGCATACCACCCTCGTGCGCCACCAAGTTGCCGTTGTTCTTGCCTTCCACGAAGATCACTTCGCGCCCTTTGACAGCGGCAGGCATGAGGAACGTCAAGTAAACGCTAAACGGGACTTTGGTTTGTCCGTTGACGACCTGACGGTTGCGAATCTTGGCGCCGAGATACTCGTATTCGCCGATGACACCGCCAATTTGCTCGCGTTTGACGACGATGGCCGTGTAATCTCTGATGGTCGCACGAATATGACGCAAGCTGGCATAGGCCATTTGCAGAGCCGGATCCAGCGGGTGGTTGCCAACGACGTTTTGACGAGCCGTTTCGTTCTTCGATATGCGGTAGACCGGTTCGGTGGTCTTGTCGTCTCCGGTTTGCTGCGCAAGCAAGCTGGGAGTTACCATCAGTGAACCGCCAAACAAGGCGGAGGCGGATAGAAACCGGCGACGGTCTGCTTGTCTCATCAAATCACCCTCCGTGGGTAGTCTTTCTGGGTTAACTAATCCGTTCTGCGAACGGATCCACCAGCTGGTTCGAGTGCGTTACCTTAGGTACGGTTTGCCAATTTGGCGAAGGTTTCGTCGGCAGTCATACTCGATGGGCGTGCGTCTCACCCGAGAGCATTTTTGCTTTTGATGTGGCCTGTTTTCGACGGAATGAGCAAACATTCCGTTGATGACGCAGGCCAACTGTCCGTGCGACTCGCACTAGCCGGTTAAACTGAGACAACGATAAGCCTCAATATTGATCATCGAAACATTGGTCCCTTACAGCCCAGCTTTAGCTTGAAAAGTCTCCCTATAAGGAGAATTCGCCAGGTTTGTCGAATCGGTGAAAATTAGCTGATCGTCCAAGCTACCGGGACCATAGCAATTTCCAGGTCACCGACTCCATCCCAATTTGTCGCAGGCCAAGATCCACGTTGCGGCCGCTGCTGCCACACAGGCGAAGCCTCCTATCCACCGCAAAGTCCCTCTAACCGCTACAGCTGTCACTGATTCGACGGGGCGAAAGGTCGGCGATCTGCCAGAAATGGGCCTGCAGCGGACCGCTACCCTAAGCTTACAAGGCCCGGCCATCCATGGTGGCAAGTTCTGCCGCATGGTCTGCCGGATCAATTGCAGCCGGTTAATAGCAGCTGTGGCAACAGACTCGACGCATGCGCCAGACGTATTGCGTGGTCCAGGAACTCGAAATGCGCCATCTAATTCCATCATTGCTGATTGCCGTTTTGGTCATTACCTGCAGCGGCTGTGGCGTCTCCGGACCGTCTATGCCCGATTTTGATCCCGAGCAACTCGGACCTGGCTTGCCACCCCTACCACCCGGTGTGGCGCCGCCCCATCCTGAATCACCTGCCTTGGCTAGCGACTCCGATGCCGGCCCACCCGACAAGCCCGATGTGGAAGACGCGCCGTGTCAATTGGTGGCCGCACCATTCCCCAACCGACGCAATCCATTTGAATTCGGTGAGGGCTTTGATGAGAGCTTGCAATCTGAAGAACAAGACGAGTTTTCTTTGAAGCTATTTGGGTTTGTCGGTGCCACTTCGCCAAAAGCCATTCTCAATCTGAACGGCCGTACGCGAGTACTCTCCGCCGGCGACCGGTGGGGCCAGCTGACTGTTGTGGACGTGAGCCCACCCGAAGTACGAGTTCGTATGGGCGGCGTAGTGCGAGTCTGGTCCTTACTTGGCGATCAAGATCCATCGAAATAGAGCGCCAGTCGCCTCAGCGTAGCGCGATTTCACCCCGGTTGACTCCTTCAACAGCCTGGTTGGGACATGCTCAGCCTAGCCCAGAACACTGTCTTTCCCAGCCTCCAGGCCGGCGTCATTGCGAGGGCGGCAAAATCGGGACATAATACGGCGCTTCCCAACCATGCGTTCGCTCCAAAGGTGAACCTGGGCCGTCTTGCGAAACAAAAGCGAGACGGATGAGCGACGCAGTCATCTTCAAGGGCTGTTGCGCTGATGGAAGACAAGCTGGCTTACACCGGTATCACGTTTGACGACGTTCTCTTGGAACCGCGATTCAGCGAGTTCATGCCGGCCGACGTGGATGTGGCCACCAATTTGACCAAGCGCATCCGTCTCAAGACACCGTTTGTTTCCAGCCCTATGGATACGGTTACCGAGAGTGAAATGGCCATCGCGCTGGCCAAAGTTGGTGGGCTGGGAATGATCCACAAGAACATGGACATCCCCGCCCAAGCCGAGGAAGTCACCAAAGTAAAACGCAGCGCCAATGGAATCATCGTTGACCCGGTGACGCTGAAACCCGATCAGTCCGTGGCCGCCGCCAAAGAACTGATGGACCAGCAAAATGTATCTGGTGTGCCCATTGTGGGCCCGGACGGACGTTTAGCTGGCATTATCACGCGGCGCGATCTGCGCTTCCTCGAGAGTGGTGAAACTCCAATCGAAAGTGTCATGACCAAGGAAAATTTGGTCACCGCGACGGGAACTGTAACGCTTGAGGAAGCTGAGAAGATTTTAACGGATAAAAAGGTGGAGAAGCTTTTACTGGTTGACGATGACTACAGACTAACGGGACTCATCACGATCAAAGACATCGACATGATGAAACGCTACCCGAACGCCTGCAAAGACGCGGGTGGAAGGTTGCGGGTCGGAGCGGCAGTCGGAGTCTTTGATTATGAACGAGCGGAGCAGCTCATCGAGCGGGGCGTCGACATTTTGGTGGTCGATTCAGCCCATGGGCACTCGGCCAACGTGATTCAGACCGTTCGAGAATTGAAACAACGTTGGGACATCGATGTCATCGCGGGCAATGTGGCAACCTTTGACGGCTGCCGCGACTTGATCGAAGCCGGTGTTGACGCGGTCAAGGTAGGAATCGGGCCCGGGTCGATTTGCACGACACGTGTCATTTCCGGCGTCGGTGTTCCACAGATTACAGCGGTTTACAACGCGAGCAAAGCGGCTGAAGGCAGCGGCGTTCCGATCATTGCCGATGGAGGTATTCGCTACAGCGGCGACATCACCAAGGCCATCGCAGCCGGAGCCAGTGCGGTCATGATCGGCGGCCTGTTTGCAGGATTAGCGGAGAGCCCAGGACGAACCATCTTGTACCAAGGACGAACCTTCAAGGTTTACCGTGGGATGGGATCGTTGGGGGCGATGGTGAAAGGATCCAGTGAAAGATACCGGCAACCAGGACAAGAGAGCTTGCTCAAACTGGTTCCCGAAGGGGTCGAAGGACGCGTTCCGTTCAAAGGCCAACTCGCCGATTTCGTGTACCAACTGGTCGGTGGCCTACGAGCCGGAATGGGATATTGCGGCACCAGGAACATAGATGAACTTCGTAAGGATGCGAGGTTCATTAAGATTTCAGCAGCAACTGTCAGAGAGAATCATCCACATGACATTGCCATCACGCAGGAAGCACCCAACTACAGCCCGGAATACTCGGGTTCGAACGAGAACAATTAGCCGCCAGTTGCGCAGCTACTTGAATCGGCAGACCAAGCGCGTGCTGCTGGCAGTGGCCGTCGCCAGTGGCTTTGGCGGGTCGCTAGCCAGTGTCTCTACTGCACAGCAAACCACATGGCAGCCGGCACGCATGCCCACGGCCTCGCACGCTCAGCCACTCGCTACCACAGCTCCGGCCAACAACAACACGATGCGTGGCTCTGGTTCAGCTCAGAACCAACAAAACGAGCATTTGGGCTCGGGAGTCGTACTTCGCTGGAAGACGAATCCAGCGCAGCGTGGGCAGGCGGCCAATCCCCACGCTGCGGCCGCGTCCAGTCTAACCGCCAATCAAGCGTTTGGACTTCGCAGCCAAGCTCCGTCGGGTCATCCGAATTCGTTCCAAGCGGCCACTCGCACGCGGCCACCAGCCGGCGGAACACACGCGGGCACGATGGCGCCGGCGGGCACTCGCGTCCAGCACGTTCGATCGGGAGCTTTCGTCGCCAACCCATTGCGGTCGGTCTCTGGAACACGTGACGCGAACATGGTCCGCTCGGCCGCCTATCAGCAACAAGGTGACGCATTTAGCGACCCATTCGGCGATAACTCCGCACCGGCTGATCCTGCTCAGCCCGGCAACCCTCCCTCGGCGGTCACGCCGCAGGACGGAAGTGGTTTCCCACCCCTGCCAGAAAACACCGGGGCGCTGCCCGAGCGTCAACCTCCGACCGATCCTCAAAACGGTGCGGCCGGTGACTTGGCTCCCATGCCAGATCCGTTGAGTGCCCCGGAAGCGGCTCCTCAGCCAGGCAGTATCCTGGAACCACCGACAAATCCTTTCCCGCGAGACAGGACCTCAGATAGTCCGAGTGATTCGGCGGATTCGGATCCTGAAGTCATCCCGCTGCCGCCGGGCGAAGACGATCAGGACGACGATGAGCAAGGAGACGGTTTGGACCTACCGAATCGACAACAAGATGCCAACTTGCTGTCCTGCAACGAACAGCGCGACCGCGTTCTGTCCCGGCCGTTGACCGAAGTCAACTTGAATGTGTCGCCTCGCTTCGGCGAAGGCCTGCGTTCGGTCAACAAGGACACTGAGGACGAGCGGCGCAAGTTCGCTGCCACTTCGCCATTCCGCGATTGGCGGGATTACACCGGCTTGGTGATCACCAACGGTCGACTGATCGATCTCAAAGACGATCATGTCGTGTTGCAACTGTCCAGCGGCGGACGGCAACGGATTCCGTTGAACGACCTCAGCGATGTTGATGTCGGCTACGTTGGTGACGCTTGGAATATTCCTTTGAAATGCGGCACCGGAAATGCCAGGTACGATGGCAGGAACTTTGTAGCCAGCTACGTTCAGTGGAAGGCACCGGGTCATTGCCACAAACCCGCCTACTTTGAGCAGCCCCAGCTGGAGCGCTACGGTCATGAAGTTGGCCCGGTGTTGCAACCGCTGATCAGCACAGCCCACTTCTTCGGCAACATCGCCGTCCTACCGTACAAAATGGGCATCCATCCGCCCAACGAGTGCCAGTATTCGCTCGGCTACTACCGCCCAGGGAATTGCGCACCCTATATGTTGCAGCCGATTCCGCTCAGTCTACGAGGTGCTGCCGCTCAAGCCAGCGTAATCACCGGCGCCGCCGCTCTTATTCCTTAACGGACTTCGGTGCCCTCGTCGTCACCAGTCAGCCAACTGGCGATGTCATTGTTGGTCACCGAGCGCATCAGTTTGATGTCGAAGTGGACTCTGTTGCACTGCTTAGACAACCTGACTGCGACGGACAGTTGAGTTTAGGTTTGTCAGCCACGTTGATACCCGTTCTTCGTGCTCTTCGAGTCCTTCGTGGTTGTCAGTTCCCATGGCTGGCCGCCAATTTGACAGCGTCCGGTCCCGCACGTCTATCTACAGATATGTGACACGACAGCCGTTCAACTCAATAGTCACTACTCTGTCAGCTTGAACCGGCAGCGGCGGTCGGAGAATCACCTGGCGCATCCTCCGCAGCAGTGCCGCTGTCAGGCCTCGAACGGCCGAGCATGCCTCCGAAATATCCCATGGGGATGTAGGCCAATAGCAAGTCGGCAGCGTTGAACCAGGCTGGACCTCCCAACATATTGATGGCCGCAATGCCACCCAGCAAGAAGAACGCGCCAATGCCCAGTGCCAACTTCATCGCGTGACTGGCGGCCAGCTTGGCGGCCACGAATGCGCCGACGAAGGTGCCCAACGCATGCCCCAGGAAAGGGAACAAAAAGTTAGCTGGTTTGAAAAGCGGCATGCTCGCTTTGAGGCCGTCCATGGTGCTGACGTCGGCACCTTCGGGCAGCGGAATCACGAAGGGTCCAACATTAACCAATGCGATGTTGACAACACTGCCCGCGGCAAATCCACAGACAACAGCAATCACGTTCTTAACGATGGGGTTCACGAGTTCATGATTCCAACTACATGGACGAATCGATATGGCGGCCGGCGTCAGAATTATAGCGTTCCGATCGACGCTCGTTGCACGAAATGCGTCAATGATCGGCCGCATCGCAGTCGCTGCGATTGTAGCTGCGCAAGCCCTGCCCCAAGCGGTGATGCTACGCGAGGACGGTTGAAAACAAAAAACCCCGTTCACCGTCCAAAGACAGTCAACGGGGCCGGAACAGAGAAGAGGCCAAAATAATGCTCGCTGCAATCGCTACGAGATGGTTGCTATTTTAACAGCTTTTGCTGCGTTGTCCATCTAGCACAGGTCCTTGTCATCGAGTTCGAATGCCGTAAATCGGCCACAAGGCTACGGCCCGTGCTTCACCGATTCGGCGTCGACATTCACGCTCGGTGCTCCACTGCGGCATCGCAAAATCCCGCGAAGTGGTCGCTGGAAACAGCCATAACACTGCACGCCGAGGTGAACGATCCGCATGGCAGCTGACATTTCATTAGAATTTGGAACGCCAGGCTGCAGGTCGATCCACGCAAGTCTGCCGTCGACCAGTCTGCCCGATCGAGTGTCAAACTCACGACCCGCGTAATCGTAAGAGTCACGTATGCCCAACCCAACCCGCGACTTTGGCCAGCAACAGCGCGACGAGTTCCTGATCGACGACCTCCAGCAACTAGTTCGACTGGCCATTCGCGAAGATCTCGACCGCGGCTATGACTTAACCACCTTGTCGGTCGTCCCCGAAGGCTTGCCGGCCGCAGCAAACATCGTTGCGCGTCAGACTGGAATCGCGGCCGGTATCCAGCTCATTAACGATATGGTGGAAACCATGGACGCGAGCATTCAAGTGCAATTGCATGTTCGTGATGGTGAGGCCTTTGACAGCGGCACTTGTTTGGCATCCCTGACTGGAGACGCTCGCGATGTGCTGACTTGCGAACGCACCATCTTGAACTTCTTGGGGCGTCTGTGCGGGATAGCCACTTGGACCGGCCAGCACGCCGCCATTATCGCCGATCTCCCAACTAGCCTCTATGACACGCGCAAGACCACCCCAGGTTGGCGGAGGCTGGAAAAGTATGCGGTGCGCTGTGGCGGTGGTCGAAATCACCGGAGTGGTCTGCATGACGCCATATTGATCAAAGACAATCATCTGGCTTGTCACCAGCGAAGCACTGGGCAATTGCTTTCGCCAGCTCAGGCGGTCACGCACAGCCGGCGGTTTCTCAGCGAACAACCGGACGTGGCGGCGGACACGATTGTGGAAATCGAAGTTGACTCTCTGGAGCAGCTGGAGGACGCTCTGCCAGCGTCGCCAGATATCGTATTGCTCGACAACATGAGCATCGAACAACTCAAGCGAGCTGTGGAGCTGCGTGACCGTGTCAATCCGAGCGTCCAGCTGGAGGCCTCTGGGGGGGTGACGATGTCGACGATCCGGGACATTGCTGAGTCGGGAGTCGAAAGAATTAGTGTCGGAGCGCTCACACACTCTGCCGTTAATCTCGATCTCGGGTTAGACTGGGAATTGGGGAGTAAGAACTTGTCGATGTGAGCGATTGTCTCGCGGCGGACGTAGCGGAGCCATCCACGCGCGCTGTCGTGTCTGCTTCCCTTTTCTTGATTGAATGGCAGTTATGCATAGCCGATGCTTTCGATCGGGCAAGGCTGGCGGCTTCATCGTGCTGGGACTCTTCTCGGTCAGCCTGCTGTTGGTCATTCCGGCACTGAAGTGGTCCTTTGCGCCAGCCCCCAAAGCCAGCGTCCCGACACAATTCGTATTCGCTGATCGTGGAACGCCCGAAAATGGCGACGGCCGACCCGACCAGCCAGCGGAACTGGAAGTTCGCGAGTGGCATTACGTCGAGTCGTTAGGTGTTGAACTGGCTCAGTTCAATACGGTGTTTTGGGAACCAGAGGACACTCTGTCACTGAGGCAGAGGATTCAAGAGTCTCCTGACGTACCCGGTAGCCGCGTTTTGGAGATTGGCACGGGAACGGGCTTGATCGCCATTGCCTGCTTGCTGGCCGACGCCGACCAAGTCGTGGCGACGGACATCAACGGCCGCGCGTGTGCGAACGCGTCCTACAATGCCGAACAACTGCAACTGGACTCAGACTTGGATGTCCGGCAAGTTCCCCCGGAACGTCCTGGACCATTCTCAGTGATTGGAGCGGATGAACAGTTTGACTTGATCATCTCCAATCCGCCCTGGGAAGACGCTGACGTCGCCGAAGTGGCCGCATATGCACTGTATGACCCTCAGTTCGAACTGTTGGACGGGCTACTAGAACAGTCTGCCGCTCATTTGCGGCCGGACGGCCGATTGTGGTTGGCCTACGGAGCGAAGACCGCGATCGAGCGAATTCTCAGAACCGCTCCGGAACTCGGGTGGCAAGTCGACGTTCTCGACCCGCGCGACTTGGACGACTTACCAGAAGTATTCTTGCCGGGAGTGTTGCTGGAACTGCGGCGGAAGTAGCACAGTCTCCGTTTCGTAAACGACTGGCGGCAAGTGCTAGCCGCCAGTGTGCCGACGAAACCCGCGGCTAGCGCCCTGCGGCTCACGACTATGGAGGCGCATCATCTGTCTTCGACGATATGGGCAACTACCAGCGTTGATGACGTAGGCCATCTGTCCGTGCGACCCGCGCTAGATCGAATCGCTCAGCCATTTGATCGGTATCGACCGGAGGCGCGGTAATAGCGACCGAATCGATACAGTCCGCACAACGGTGCATCTTTCGCAATTCTTAGATTCTTGCCCAGTCGTCAGACGATATGCAGGTTGAAGGAATTGCCAGCAAAACGCCCTAGTTGATTCACTGCAGAATTCCATCCAAAACCTCCGTGGATGGACGCTCTCGCTCCAAACGTGGTCTCCTCGACGGGACCAGAAGAGTGCTGGGTGAATCAGACTCGGCAGCGCTGCGTTCCAACATGTCGTTCGTGCACACCCAGCCAATAGAGATCCAATGTCTGAACTAAACGATCATGTGGATGAGCCCAGTGCGAGTCAAGAAGAGGAACTTCGCTTGGCATCTCGCCGCCGAAAGAAGAGCGACGACGTTCAACCACAATCTCCCTTGGAGACCTACCTCCGAGAAATTAACGAAACATCGTTGCTGTCAGGCGAAGAAGAACGGGAGTTGGCACGCCGCATAGCGGATGGTGACCCGTTGGCGCGAGACCACATGGTACGGGCCAACTTGCGGCTGGTTGTCAATATCGCTCGGGGGTATGTCGGCAAGGGTCTTGGATTGCAGGATCTGATTGAAGAAGGCAACTTGGGATTGCTACGGGCTGTCGAAGGATTTGACCCGGACGTGGGGACGCGCTTCAGCACCTACGCCAGTTATTGGATAAAGCAATCCATCAAACGCGCCTTGATCAACTCGGCCAAGACGATTCGCATTCCGGCCTACATGGTCGAGCTGTTGAGTAAATGGCGGCGGGCGTCGGCGCGGCTTTCAGAGGAACTGGGGCGCTCCCCGACACAGGAGGAAGTCGGGCGCATCTTGGGACTTCCGCGGAAGAAGCTGCCGATCATCAAGAAGGCTATTCAGATCTACAATAGTACACCGCAAAGTGATCAGACCGAAGCTGGATGGTCGCTGGGTGAAATGGTGATGGATGAACGCCTTAAAGCCCCAGACGAAGAGTTACTGGATCATGACGTGTTGAGCACCGTACTGGAACTGCTCGAGAACTTGGATACCCGCGAAGCGACCGTTCTGAGGATGCGATTTGGACTTGGTGACTCCGAATCTCACACCTTGAAGGAAATCGGCACTGAGTTGGGACTGACTCGCGAACGTGTGCGTCAGATCGAGACCGAAGCCCTGGCAAAGCTGGCAGATGGTCTGCGGGATCCCAAGGAGCGAGCTGGACTGGTGTAGCCACAGTATCCGTGGAACGCAGCCCGGGAGCTACTCATTGTGTGGCCATGTTTTTCAGGTGTCTGAAGCCCATGTCATGGAGGTATGGGGCAGACGCCTTACGGCTCGCAATCGTGCCAGAGCGCCTGGAAGTGTTCGTGGCGAACAAGGTGCCCGCAATGCAGCCGAGAAAGCCGAACCGGGGGGTAGGCTTTCTCGGCTGCGGGCCTTAAAGAAGCTTGTGCCCACGCTGCAACGTTGCACTCAGAGCCCCACAATCTACGCAAAGCAGTTTTGCTACTTCTACGTACTGGCTTGATGCAACCGGGTGTACAAGCTCTCGTGAGCCGACACCATCTTCGCCAATGAGAATTCCTGGGATATGCGTGCTTGCGCCTGGGCGCCCATCGATTGCATGAGTTGCGGATCATTGAGCAATCGGAACGTGCCGCGGGTCAGTTGGTCGACGTCTCCCATGGGAAACAACAATCCTGTTTGCTCGGGCAACACCAAATCCCGGTTTCCTGGGATGTCGCTGGCGACCACCGGAATGCCGCGGGCCATCGCTTCCAGGATCGTATTGCTTTGCCCTTCATAAAGGCTGCCGTTCCACAACAGGTCGAACGCGGACATCAACTCGGCCGCGTCCTGTCGATGCCCGACCAACTTCACAGCTCGTTCGGCACCTATTTGGTCACGGTACTTTTGCAAAGTACTCCGATCGGGCCCATCGCCAACTACGACAAACCAAACATCTTGCAGCGCGACCCGCAATAACTCGCCGGCCCAAATCAAGTCGCGATATCCTTTTTGAGCCCACAGGCGCCCCACTGCTCCCACGACGAAACGCCGTGGTTTGAGCTTGAGACGCTGAAAAAACTCCTCGCGCGACAACGCCGGATCCTTGTGCGGCATCACCGCATTGGGAATGACTGAGAAATGCTGCGACCCGATGCCATGCTGGCCGTAGAATTCGACGATAGCCGACGTGTTGGTGACGATCGTGCTGGTCCAACGCAAAAGACGCCGATCGATGGTATGGTGCCACCAGGTTTTCCAAGGATCGACGCAGCGTTCTCCAGCCACGACAACGGGCACACCGGCCCTCCTGGCGGCTACTCGCCCATAGCTGTTGCCTGCGAATAGCCAGGTGTGCACCACATCGGGCCGGATTTTTTTGAGCAGGCCGATCAGTCGAACCAGGGCTGTGGGGTCCAGTTTTCCGCGTTTGCCTACCAAGTGCACGGTGACGCCAGCGTCACGCAATACCTGCTCCAGCGGGCCACTGTGAGTTAGTACGACCACATGTGACTCAAAGCGCTCCCGATCCAAGTGCTGGGCTAGCAGGGACATCTGCTTTTCAGCGCCGCCCTGCTCCAGCGTGGGAATGATCTGGCAGACTTTTAAGCGCATCCGGCAAACTCGATTAGGTAACGTGGCACATCTCGGAGATGCGCCATTGGGAAAACTATCCGGAGCGACGCTGCGTGAGCGTGGTTGGCAGGTGGTTCCAGAGGACGTCAAGTGGGGCGGAACTGTCAGCGCGGCCCCCACAACGTTGCTGAATTTGCAATGTTATCCGTTCGATCTTGCTGGGATCTTCCAACCACTGCTTGGTTCGCTCCCGCAGCGAAGCGTTTGAGTCATCTACAGAAAAGAACACGTCGGATTCCGCCTTGTCCATCGAACTGTCTTCCAACACGCGTCGGTTGTCGGCACTATCGGCTACCAACATCGGAATGCCGTTGGCCGCGCAGGTGGGAATCAGCCAGGCAGCACCATGTTGCGTCGACGGAAAAACACAAATATCCGCAGCCTGTAATACCAATTCTAAATCCGTAAACGTACCAGGCATAGCGATATGGCGATGCAGTCCAGCGTCTTGCAACCGACGATAATAGTTAGAGCGTTGCGGACCGTCCCCCAACAGCCACAACCGAAAGTGCTTCTGAGATTCCACCAATGGTATCAACTGGTGCAGCAACCAGTCGATGTTCCACGTATCGTTCAATTCGCCTGGGCAGACTACCAAGCGATCCGAAACGCGTAAGAACAGCTCTTGATTCGTACCCCCCAGCACTTGCCGGGCACGTCTTCTCGATCCAATATCACGTTGCACCGAATTGATTGCCGTCAATGAGTGGCGAATCACCGGAGTCTCAAGCTCGCCCAGAGCCAGCAAGCGTCGATGAGCGAGTTGGTGAGGTACTACCACCAGATCGGCGGCTCGACACACTTCGCTGGGCGAAACAGCGTGAACTGCGTTTGGCAGTCCGTCAAAGTAAACCACCGCTGGCGGTCGCACTGCGGGCGGCACTTTCGTCAATACCGACCGCGCTTCCGCACCGCATTCGACGAACGCCAGCAGATCAAACTTCGCTGCCGCTCCTTGTACGTGTTCAACCACTTTGCGCAAGTAACCACTTTGCCCCCAACCAAGCCGGGATTTCTGCTCATACCGGTGCACAGGAACTGGACCAAAGTAGATCTTTCGGGACCAATTCGGCACCGGGCGGTTGGTCACGACCTCAACCTTCAAGCCGGCCCGCACCCACTGTTCGATGACGGCTTGCAACCACAAAGTTCCGTCAGTGATGGTTGGCCAAAACCGCCGAGCCACCACAAGTATGCTGCGTTCAGCTTTCATGGCTTGCCCACGTTGAAATGGCTGAACATCGGATGGGCCCGCCGGAACTCATGCCGTTTCAGCGGAGATTTCCTCTGGCTCCAACACAGCCAGGAACGGCAAATTGCGATAGAGATCTTGATAGTCCAGCCCGTATCCCACCACAAATTCATCAGGAATGCTGAACGCCACAAAATCCGGCTCCATCTCGACCTCTTGGCGTCCTTCTTTCCGCAGCAGTACAGCGCTGGCAGTACTGCGAGGTTGCATTTCGCCGATACACCGCAAAACCGCTTGCAGCGTCTTGCCGGTGTCGAATATGTCGTCGACCACCAGCACATCGCGATCAGAGACGTCCAACATCATATCATCGCGTATCCACAAAGCCCCGGATTCTGTGCCGCCGCGATAGCTGCTGGCCTGGATCAAACTGACCCGCAGTGGCATCTTCAAGTGCCGTATCATGTCAGCCAACAAGACAAGACTACCCGTCATGATGGCCACAATGGTCAGCGGACGATCTCCGTACTGGGCAGCGATGGCGTCGGCCATGTCACGAACTCCGTCCTGGAGCCGATTCTCGTCTAATAGTGTTTTCACAATCGTCATTTTCCAAGGGTCAGGCAAACAGTCGTTACTGTAGCGACTTGCTCAAAAAATTGCGACTCGCTGGACCGGTCACCACGGTCCAAAATCGGCCAACAGACAAGACGCCACCTCCGGTCAAGGCGGCTCAGTCGAATGGCAGATAATGTTGACTTTTGGGCCCGTTCAGCTAATCTTAAGTCCCATATCCCACCTGAAAAACTTCCCTCCTTCGCTCCCACATGGATGTGCGTTTCCCCGGCTACGGCAGTCCGCGCTGCGCGGAACTGGAACTCACTGTTGCTTCAGCGATAAAGTGAGTTGGGTTAACTATCCATGAGCGGCTGGCATGTCATGTGTTCAGCATCGAAGCTTAACGAAAGCAGTATCTTGGTCAATCGAATCTTTCCCGCTTGCTCGGCTTTGCGGACTGCGCCAACCGGTGGCGGTCAGGTCACGCAGCGAACGGACGTTGTTCGCGGCATCCACGGCAGTAGATCGGTCAAATGGGTTAGCTCTGGTCTCTTGGCAGCCATCCTGCTGGGCCTCGCTTCCGCAGTTCAAGCTCAGGATCCCGCAGGTGAATTGCCCCAAACGTCGACGACTCTCAGTTCCAATCGGGCCACAGATCAAGGCTTGGTGTTCAACTTCGATCGAGTACCCTGGCGCGACGTTATCAAATGGCTAGCCGATCAATCGCAATTGGCTTTGCATTTCGAGGACCTTCCGACCGGCAGCTTTTCATATTCTGATCCAGAGACGTTCTCACCCTCGGCAGCTATCGACCGAGTGAACCTGTTCCTGTTGCCGCAAGGATATGCGCTGGTCCGCAGCGGGAAACTGCTGGCGGTCATCAACTTGGGCGATCCTCGCAGCATGAAACAACTAGATGCGTTGGCTCGACTGGTAGCCGCGGACCAGTTGGACGCGTTGCCGAGCCATGACGTCGTCAAGTGTCTGTTTCCCTTAACGGAGTTGGATGCCGACGAGGCGGTTCAGGAGATTTCTGTCCTGGAACTCATGACGCAGCCAGCGGTTTTCGAAAAGACCAACCAGCTGATGATCACGGACACAGTGTCCAAGCTCCGGAACGTGAAAGCCATCTTGGATGCCTTCTCGCCCGCCACCATGGAAAACGGGACCGTGATGAGAAGCTTCACGCTCGAGCACGTCACGGCTGAAGATATTCTGTTGGTGGCCCGTCCGCATCTGGGGCTGGCTACCGGAGAGATGATCGGCATCGATGTCAGTTTATCTGCCGACTTGGCGGGACAGCACATCTTTGTTACTGGCGTAGAAGACAAAGTCGCATTGATCGAAAACTTGGTGCAAGCCTTGGATGTTGCCGACGAGACGTTGACACGCAATGACGACCAAGTTGAACTGCGTTCGCACGCTATCAAAGGCGGCAATGTTCAGACGGTTTACGATGTACTGCAAACGCTGTTAGCCGGAGAATCTCTACGGCTGTCTATCGATGAGGCCGCGGACAGTATTGTTGCCTTGGCCTCGCCCGAAATCCAGCATGAAATTGAACAGACGATTGCCCAGCTAGAAGCCAGCCAAGCCGACTTTGAGGTGATCCAGCTGAAGTCCGTCGATCCGTTCTATGCCATGGGCCTGTTGGAGCAAATGCTGGATTTACCCAGTGAGTACGATGACCCGGATGATATCGATCCCGACGCTCCCAGAGTGGATGCGGACCCCGGGAACATGCGCTTGTACGTACGTGGCAAGCGGGCACAGATCGACCAAATCAAAACGATTGTGGCTGGACTCGATCAAGGCGCGGCGAGCACAGGCCAGCCGCTACGGTTGATTCCAATAAGCTCGGACCAGGCCGAAGACTTGCTAAGAACGGCTGCCCAGTTTTGGGATTATGAGAATCCAATCCTCTACCTTCCTAGCAAGTCACCCACTGGCACGCGGGAAACCGAACGCACGATTCATTCAAAGCAACGTAGGGCCAAGTTTACCGCTTCGCCAATTTCACATCCCAGTGCGTCGGAGGCTCCACGGTTCCTGACGGACAATGTGAATAGCCAAGCGCCGGTGATTCGTTGTCAACTGACACCTCGAGGGTTGTTGCTGCAATCGGCCGACACCAACGCTCTGGATCAGTTTGAACAGCATCTGCAAACGATTATTGGAGGGCGAAGCGATCTAGGGGCATCACCGCCAATCGTGTTCTACTTGAAATACACGAAGCCCGACGCCGCTTTGCGCATGCTGGCCGAGTTGCTAGATGGTGGAGAAGCAGCCCGCGAAGGCGAGGCAGGCACTTTGGTCAATGGAGCCATCGGTGGTTCGGGTTCCTACTTGGGCAGTATTTTGACGTCGCGCGAAGGTACCACCACGATGATCGCCGGCAGCATCACCGTCGTTGCCGACAACCGTCTTAATCGATTGATCGCTCAAGGGACAACTTCCGATATTGACCGCATCGAGAGCTACCTGAAGATTATTGACAAAGATCGCGGCCTCACCGCTGTGCAAACCTACGGCACCACCCAAGTCATCGAACTGCAGTACACGCGTGCAGAAGAGGTTGCCGAGACGGTGCGGCAAAGTTTTGCTGGCCGCATCGTTTCCTCGTCGCCCAAGGGCGGAGCGGCGCCGGGCGGCGGTGAACAACGTGAGGCCGGCAAGGAGCGTGACAAGTCAGACGACAGGTCTGACAAGAAAAGCGGCGGCAAAGCGCCCGCCAACCCGGCTGCGGAACGAACCGAACCTCAGATAACCTTGGCAGTTCACAGCCCGAGCAACTCGTTGATTATCACCGCGCCCGATGACCTGCTTCGGGAGGTGGAGTCTCTCGTGAAGACAATCGATCTGGGCAGTGAGCAGGTTGTCGAAGTTGTCTCCTCGTCCAATACTCCGTTGATTGAGTCCGTATTGGATCCCGCGCGACGCGGATCGACGGCCCCTCGCCGGAGCGCGGCGGGAGGCAATTCGTCCGGAAGTAGCGCGACCCGCTCTCGCGCGTTCGATTATCGGAGTTTTTCCGAAGCGCTGCGCAGCAAGTCCACTCGCTGATGACCAGCGCGCCTATTAGCTGGATCCCAAACCTATGAGTCTCCCGTCACGTGTTGAACCATTGATGCCTTGGATGCAGGACCTTCACGCTTTCCCGTCAACCGGTCGCCTGACAGTTCGCTCCGTCGTCGCTGCCACATTGCTCGTGATCACTATGGCGGGCTCCGGCCTTGGGCAATCCGGATTACGCGAGTCGCTGGAGCGTTTGGATGTCGACGATAATGGATCGATCGATCCAGATGAGATCACTCCCTTGGCTCGCCCCTACTTGGAGCGCATCGCACCCAGCCGGCGTTTGTCGTTGAACAAATCGAATCGAATCGAAGCCTTTCAAGAAGCGGCGCGGATCTACTATGCCGTCAACAACGGCGTGTCGGGAGCAGACGTCGAACCGTCGATGAACAATACGATCCAGCCGTTCAGACCAGACGACACACAACCGTTGGTGCCTGAATTCGGATTATCGCAGGTCAAGTACCCGTACACTCAGGAGGATTTGGACGACGCAGATCGTGCGTTGCGACGAAGCGACCGAAACGACGATGGACAAATTGATCGCCGCGAAGCAGAGCGATCTCAATGGACACATCGTGATCCATTTGAGATGGACTTGGATCAGAATGGAAAACTGAGTCGCTTGGAATTGGCTCAGCGCTACGCCAGACGCAGGTTGCTATCGGCTGCATCTGATGAGCTGGTTCGCAAGGCGCGACGCGTCGGCAGCGGCATTCGCCCGGTCACGTCCGAGGAACGACCTCGCGAAGATCGCTCGCGTTGGTGGCGCGAGGGCGGGAGCCGCTATTACCTCACGGCCAGCGTGCTGGGGCGATTTGATAGAAACAAGAACGGTCGCCTCGACGCGTCCGAAGTGACTGAATTGGGCATTCCCGCCGGACTGATCGACGTGGATCGTGACGGCCAGCTTTCCCGCGATGAACTGCAAGCGTTTCTTGTCGAAAAGCAGGACGAAGCGGGCGATAGCGCGGAAGGTCTGCCAGGCTGGTTCTACGAGCTGGATTTGAACCGCGATGGACAAGTGGAAATGGCCGAGTTTGCCCAGGACTGGAGTGTGGCCACTCTCAGCGAATTTCGGCGCCTCGACAGGAACGAAGATGGACTGCTGACAGGCGGCGAGGTAGCGACTTCGCGGGCCGTCATGGGTGGCTCATTCAACAACACGTCCGCCGAAATTCTTCCCCCACACAAGACTATCATTTCCGAGATCGAGATCGAGGACGACTTTATCATCGGCGATCTGAATCTTGAACTCTCCATCACGCATTCGCATGTCGAGTACTTGGATGGATACCTCACCGGACCCGATGGCCAGCGTATCGAGCTATTCACGGGTATCGGCGGCAGCGGTGACCACTTTTCAGAGACACGGTTTGACGATCAATCACGCTATCCAATCACCAAAGCCAGGCCTCCCTATAGCGGCACGTTTTTGCCGGAAGGTGTCGTGAAAAAACAGCCTGGCCTGGGCCATTTCAACGGGCAATCAGCTGCCGGAGTTTGGCAGTTGGTGATTCGCGCCACACGCAGCGACCGTTTCGGCATGCTCCACGGTTGGTCGCTGATGTTTCGGCCAGAAGAGGAGATGGTCGGCTCGGCGGCGGCACCTCAATCGGACGGCCCGCGTCCACCAGGCGACTCGGATCGGTCGCGCCCAGCACATTTGCCGAACCGTTCCGACTCGACAGCAGATCGTCTCGGTGCCGATGACCGTGCCCGCGCCGTTTCGCAATCTCCCGCGCTACCCAAATCTTCGGCCGCGATGGCCGACAAATCTTGGATGAAGTTCGACGCGGAAGCGGCGCGAGCGAAAGCGGAGGCCTTCGCCAAACTCAGCGAAGAAGAAAAAGCTGAGAAGATCGCCAAGTATCGCGAGTGGATCGCAGCCCAAAAGGAGGCGAAGGCAAAGGGTCGGCAAGACCCTGCCACGTTGCGGAAAATGGATCGTTCGGGCAAATCGGAACGTGCGGGCGTGGACAACCGCAAGTAGAAGCTGATGGCGCAGGCCAAGATGTCAGTGCGGCTCGCACTCGCGACTTCAAATCCGGCTTAGCGGATTGTCAACATGGACTCCTCAGATTCGAACTCGCCATTGACTTCCGAGGATCCCCGGTCGCAACCGCTTGGAACGCTGTACTTGGGCTGCCCAGCTTGGGCCTGCGAGCGCTGGAAAGGGAAGCTGTTCACCAGGACGGCACCGCGTAACAAATGGCTGCCGCAGTATTCATCGGTGTTCAATACGGTGGAAGGCAACAGTACCTTCTATGCTCTGCCACCACTGGACACCGCTAGACGTTGGGCCGAAGCAGCTACGGATGGTTTTCGATTCGCCCTGAAGCTGCCACGTAGCATCACTCATGAAGCGCGGCTTGTCGCGGCGAAACGCGAGTTCCAGGAGTTCGTGGAGTTCGCGCGGATATTGCAGCAAGCCGAGCGGCTAGGACCGTCGTTTGTGCAACTACCACCCGACTTTAGCCCGCGGGAGTCGAGAGCTCTCGTCGATTTTTCTCGCAGCCTTCCTGACGATCTTCCCTGGGCCATCGAATTGCGGCATCACGATTGGTTCGATCGCGGTCCTGTCGAAAGGGACATCGACGATTTGCTGCGGGAGCTGCGCATCGACAAAGTCATTTTTGATAGCCGACCACTGTATTCGTTGCCGCCCTCGGACGAATCTGAGCAGGTGTCGCAAACGCGGAAACCGAAGACTCCTATACGCCAAACGGTGACTGGCAAGTATCCGTTTTTGAGAATGGTGGGCCGCAATCGAGTCACAGAAGTGCAAGCGTGGAGCGATGCCTGGTCGCCAATCATCGCAAATTGGCTGCGTGCTGGAATGTCGCCTTACGTTTTCACTCACACTCCAGACGATTTTGTGGCTCCAGATTACGCTCGCCAACTGCATTCGGCCATCCGCCACCACCTGACCGAGTTGCCCGCGCTGCCAGCATTCCCAGGACTCAGCCAGCAATCCAATCGCGTGAAGCAACTGCACTTGTTTGATTGACTGAAGGAGTCGAAACCGCTTGTATCTGGAGCCAATGACCGCTACTTTCATGGTTTCGCGTTACGAGCGAATCCGCTCGATCGACGCACTATTGCAGCTTAGTTTTCGACGTGGCGGGGCTGATGATTATGTTCAATTCCAGGCGGATCGTTTCTTCGCGTCGCTCCTTGCGAATCATTGTCTGCCTACTGGGCTCGGTTGTCCTGGTCGGATGCGCGCCACCTCCAGTAGTCATACCAACCAAGTATGCGCAATACAAATCGACGGACTCCAAGCAGACATTTCGTTGCGACTATCCGCAAGAATGGTCTGCTGACGGCGGCGGTAAACAGAATGCTTGGGTCAAGTTTGCTTCCGGAACCGCACTCATCGAAGCACGGACAGACTTTACCGGTTCCGTCCTGGGCGATATCGCCGGCAACGGCATGGTCGATGTTCGGGACATTGATCCCGACGAGGAACCCGTCGCAAAAGTGCACGTCTTTAGTCGCGACACGTCGGGAGCGAACTTTACCAGCTACACCGAGTCGGAGAAGAACGAGGAATTCAAGTGTTCGCTAGGCCGAGCGAGACGCTCTAGGTTCACAGCTTCATCCTTGAATGGGCAGCTGAGGGGCTATCGCGCGACGATTCTCGCTCATGACCGGCGAGTAACCGTCTACTGTTCTTGCCTAAAACCCGATTGGGACCAGCTCGAGCCTGTCTTCACCAAAGTCCTCGAGTCTTTTACGCATTAGTCTTAGTCGAGCTGATATGAGGGCCTCCGCCTGACGTTACTTGCCCGCATGATCGAGACTCGGAATTGCCCATGGAGTTGAAAGTTCTTGCTTGCATTGAGTGCATAGCGCGTCGACCGGTTGTCACCGTGATATGTGGGATCATCGGCGGCATGGCCTACGGCTACCTTGGAAGTATTGGGAGTAGTGCTGCCGGTGAAGAAAATTTTGCTGCATTGGTCGGCGGCGTGGCTGGCTTCATTGGCAGTGTGCTAATTTGGGGCTCAGCCTTCTACCTTCGTTTTCGGTTAA
The DNA here is from genome assembly GCA_028289675.1 of Pirellulaceae bacterium. GTDB lineage: Bacteria > Planctomycetota > Planctomycetia > Pirellulales > Pirellulaceae > Aureliella. The sequence continues at coordinate 695 of JANQOL010000592.1, read as the reverse complement.
ATGCGTCCAACGGGGAACTTTCAGATAATCGACCGAGAACGCCGGTCGAGTGGATCGTTCCGCCTCAGGTGATCGAATCGGCCAAAGCCAGTACGCAGTCGCCACTAGCGGCGCTCAATGCAATAAAGAAGATACTAGGTATCTGCAGCGTGCTGATGCTTCTCTGTGCAATCCCCCTGTTGTTGTCTGGCAACCCCAGCCTAGTAGTCTCCGGAGTTTCCGGTTTGGTCTCGGCCGGAGCTTGCTTGCTTTTTCGGCTGGCCATCGACAACAAATCGAAGCGCTTCGAGCAAGAAAACCAAGCAACTCCTCAAGCCGAATTGAACACATGGTCTTCCGTGACGTCTCCTAAGGCCACTCGTCAAACGCTTTTCAGTTTTCTCAAAGTGCTGCGGAAACTGCTTGTAGTCTTGCTGTTCTTGCAGCCGACAGCCTGTGCTCTCCTCTATCTTACGTTTGATCCCCAAACTAGCGACGCGCGAATTTTGGATTGGGTAACACTAGGCGTCGCCTCATCTATCGTGTACTTGCTGCTCGTTGCCATCATCGACAGGTCATTGAGTGCGCTAAATGCAGATGCACCCTGAGTTTTCAGCGTAAGCGCTCAGCAGCGGCATGTGCTTGGTTTTAGCTGAGCAGTTGCCTTCTGAGCTTTCTTCGTCGGGCGGCGTTGTACTGCTTGCGGTCCGCTTTAT